>NZ_RCNW01000496.1:0-1908 GCF_004307605.1 Pseudomonas sp. Sample_24 | reverse complement strand
GTGGCGTAATGGCCGTCGTACTTACCGCCCGCGACCTGACCCGTCACTACGAAGTGTCCCGAGGCCTGTTCAAGGGTCACGCCACCGTGCGCGCCCTCAACGGCGTGTCATTCGAACTGGAAGCCGGCAAGACCCTCGCCGTCGTCGGCGAGTCGGGCTGCGGCAAATCCACCCTGGCCCGCGCCCTGACCCTGATCGAAGAGCCGTCTTCGGGTTCCCTGAAAATCGCCGGCCAGGAAGTCGCCGGCGCCGACAAGGCCCAGCGCAAGCAACTGCGCAAAGACGTGCAGATGGTGTTCCAGAGCCCATACGCGTCGTTGAACCCGCGGCAGAAAATCGGTGATCAACTCGCCGAGCCGCTGTTGATCAACACCAACCTGTCGGCCACCGAACGTCGCGAGAAAGTCCAGGCGATGATGAAGCAGGTGGGCTTGCGTCCCGAGCACTACCAACGTTATCCGCACATGTTCTCCGGCGGTCAGCGCCAGCGTATTGCGCTGGCTCGGGCGATGATGCTGCAACCGAAAGTGCTGGTGGCGGACGAACCGACCTCGGCGCTGGACGTGTCGATCCAGGCGCAGGTGCTGAACCTGTTCATGGATTTGCAGCAAGAGTTCAACACCGCCTACGTGTTCATTTCCCACAACCTGGCGGTCGTTCGCCATGTTGCCGACCACGTGATGGTGATGTACCTCGGCCGTCCGGTGGAAATGGGGCCGAAGGAAGACATCTACACCCGTCCCCTGCACCCCTACACCCAGGCGCTGTTGTCGGCGACACCGACCATCCACCCGGATCCGGACAAGCCGAAAATCAAGATCGTCGGCGAACTGCCCAACCCGCTGAACCCGCCGCCCGGCTGCGCTTTCCACAAGCGCTGCCCATACGCCACCGAGCGTTGCAGCACTGAAGAGCCGGCCCTGCGCCTGCTCGACAGCCGCCAAGTGGCGTGCCATTACGCCGAGCAATTTGTACACGGCGCGGCATAAAAACCGCCTTGAAAAAAATGCAGGAGCCAGCCTGGCGATTACGGAATATCGGTCGACATCTGCGTCGACTGGCACACCGCAATCGCTAGCAGGCTAGCTCCCACAGGGACTGAGTTGACCAAAAACCCCTTCTACTTCCGGTAGAAGGGGTTTTATTTTGTCTGTAGATCTACGTCTGGCTATCACCTTCGTCGGCTTCATCGGAGTCCGGGTCATCGGTCATCGAGTCGTCGTCCCCCGCGCTGCCACCCTGGCCCTTGTCGCCCGGCTCCGATTCGGACTTGGCGATCATCAGCTCAGCATGCCCTGCCTGACTGCTTGAAGCCTGAGTTTCATGATCCTCGCACTCAGCCCAGACCGCCGAGCTGCCGAGGGCCAACATCACCAACACCTTCAACATCAAAATAACGCGTAGCAAGCTGTTCATGGCCGAATCCGTCCTTCGTAGAGTGCCTGTCTGGCGCTTAGTGAAATCTAGTTCCGATTAACTCGGTTCTCCAGATAGGATGCTGAAGCTGAGCCGTAAATGCCGTGAATCGGCAGATTGCTTTCGAATAAGGCCTATACCCAAATCCACTAAAGCATCAGGCCATTGGCCAGGCATTAAAAAGCCCCGGTGCTTTCGCCACGGGGCTTTTGGTTTTGCAGCTCAGCGCTTAATGATGCTCACGCGTCGCACGGAATTTCACGTCCGGCCAGCGTTCTTCCATCAGTGCCAGGTTGACCCGGGTCGGGGCGAGGTAGGTCAGGTGACCGCCGCCGTCCAGCGCGAGGTTTTCCACGGCCTTGTTGGAGAATTCCTCAAGCTTCTTCTTGTCGCTGCATTCGATCCAGCGCGCCGAGTAAACGGTGATCGGCTCGTAGGAGCACTCGACCTTGTATTCCTCTTTCAAACGGCTGGCGACCACATCGAACTGCA
>NZ_RCNW01000289.1:0-1910 GCF_004307605.1 Pseudomonas sp. Sample_24 | reverse complement strand
GTTTCTATACAACATCGGCGTAGCAGAACATAAGGCCGCTTTGAATTCAGTCGAGCATAAAGAGTCAATCATGGAGGCGATGATGGTTTCTATCGCTTCAGAGCTTTGGAATGGTCGGGAGTACAACTTCATTGCACAACACATAGAGGACAAGTTACTCACCCTCAACCCTTCTCTGAGAACGAACGCTCAGAGTTTGCGTAACGCTAAAGGATATGTGATGGGGCATTCTGGTGAAGTGGAAAACAAGCATGGCTTGCATGCTTTAGCTGCGGCACAAGCATTTGGTCGAACAGCTGATATATCTTTCAAGTTGGGAAAGCTTAAGGAGACGCTGCAAAAATAGCCAACCGTCCTCACCCTTGGCACACTGAGCCCCCCACCAGCCCCCTCTCCGTGAGCCTTGTTACGCACGTGCAGAAGACCTTCTCCGAATTCGAATACGCCGGCAAGAAAAAGCAGACTCGTCGCGATCGCTTCTTAGCTGACCTTGAACAGCTGGTGCCCTGGGCACAACTGGAGGCGCAAGTGGTTCCGTTCTATGGCGACACCACAGGCAAGCGCGGGCGCCCTGCAATTGGGTTGTCGCGCATGCTGCGCATGTATGTCGTGCAGCAGTGTTTCGGTTTCTCCGATGAAGGTACCGAAGATGCCGTCTACGACAGCCAGGCCATTCGTGGTTTTATCGGCATCGACTTGGGCCGTGAGTCGGCACCGGATGCCACCACCTTGCTGCGATTTCGCCGCTTGCTGGAAAACCATCATCTGACGCGGGTGCTGTTTGAAACGATTAACCAGCATCTGGCCAGCCAGGGTTTGCTGCTCAAGGAAGGCACCCTTGTCGATGCCACCCTGATCGCCGCGCCGCCCTCGGTCAAGAACCGAGAAGGCAAGCGCGACCCTGAGATGCATCAGGCTAAAAAAGGCAATCAGTGGCACTTCGGGATGAAGGCCCACATTGGTGTCGATGCCACGTCGGGGCTGGTACACAGCTTGGTCGGGACGGCCGCCAACGTGGCGGATATCACCCAGGTCGACCAGTTGCTGCACGGTGCCGAAACCTATGTTTCGGGTGATGCTGGATACACCGGTGCGGCCAAGCGACCGGAGCATGCTGAACGGGACGTTATTTGGTCGATTGCAGCACGGCCAAGCAGTTACCAGCACCACGGCAAAGGCAGCTTGCTGTTCCGGGTCAAGCGCAAGATCGAATACGCCAAGGCGCAACTGCGTGCCAAGGTCGAGCACCCGTTCCAGGTGATCAAGGTGCGTTTCAATTACCGAAAGGTTCGCTACCGTGGACTGGAAAAGAATACGGCGCAGTTGTTCAGTCTGTTTGGGTTGGCCAATCTGATGCTGGCCAAGCGGTATTTGCAACGGGCGGCGGGATAAATCCGTCTGAAAGGCGAGACTGGCCCGCAAATCAGCAAAATGAGGGCAGATATCGGCCCCAGAAACGAAGAATAAGGCCGATGGGTTGAAAAAACGGTTTGAAAATGGAGGGACGGCGCGAACGGGTTAATTGTTCAGCGTCTCCTTAAGAATTTTAACAAACTAACAAACTAACAAACTAACAAACTAACAAACTAACAAACTATAAGTGATTAATATCTAACTTACAAATATATTGCTATAAGTCAACAGCCTGGCTGCGCAGTCGCCCTAATAAAGCTTACGTTTAAAAAGCGTTCCTAAATCACATTGCTGAAGATAAAAATAAGTAATAGTTTTTGCGATTTGTTTTTTTGTTATATTCATAAATTGTACAATCAAAAACCATGACAAACGTTGCAAAGATATCACTTCAATGCCCTCAATGCTGGATGCTCGATATAAATAATCGAATCCTGTTTGACGGTGCCAATCAAATACACTTGACAAATATTGAGAGCATCATTGTAAAGAGCATG
>NZ_RCNW01000414.1:0-13511 GCF_004307605.1 Pseudomonas sp. Sample_24 | reverse complement strand
AGGCGATGGCCATCGGGAACATCCACAGCGGAATCATCGCCGGGAAGTTGAACGGGGTGATGCCGGCGCACACGCCGATGGGTTGGCGCAGGGTGTAGGTATCGACACCGCCTGCGACGTTTTCAGCGAACTCGCCCATCTGCAGGCTGCCGATGGAACAAGCGTGCTCGACCACTTCCAGGCCTCGGAAAATATCGCCCTCAGCGTCGGCAATGGTTTTGCCCTGCTCGGCGCTCAGCACCACGGCGATGCGCTTGGAGTGCTCGCGAATCAATGCCTGGAGCTTGAGCATGATGCGCATCCGCGCGCCGATCGGTGTCAGCTTCCAGGTCTGAAAGGCACGGTGCGCGGCGTCGATGGCGGCATCGACTTCTTCGGCGGTGGCAAACGGCACCTTGGCCAGGACTTGCTGGGTCGCCGGGTTGACGATGTCGTGCCACTCGGTGGACTTGGATTCGACCCACTCGCCGTCGATCAACAGCTTGACCTTTTGTACGGTGGTGTCGTTGGGCGTGAGCGATGCGTTCATGTGGGTCTCCTGGACGTTGTTTTTATCAGGGGAGCCAAGGCGAAAAGGTCGCCTTGAGATGAGGCGTGTGCCGCGATTTGTTTATCGGGCTGTTTTTGGAGTATAGATGTGCAAACTTCTAATAAGAACGCACATTAAAGCCGGTCCATCATGCAAAAAAACATCACGTCCTTAGGCTCGCTGAACTGGGATGACCTCAAGTTTTTCCTGGAAGTGGCTCGGACCCGCAAGGCCAGTACCGCCGCCAAGCGCCTGGCCGTCGACTACACCACGGTGTCGCGACGCATCAGTTCTCTGGAAGCCTCATTGGGAACTCTGCTGTTCGAGAAATCCCGGACCAGTGGCTTTGTCCTGACCGCTGAAGGTCAGCGTTTGCTGGGATACGCCGAGGCAATCGAAAGCACGCTGCACATGGCGTGCGAACAGGTTTCAGGGTCTGGAGTGGCGTTGTCCGGGCATGTGCGCATGGGCTGTACCGAAGGCTTTGGCAGCTTCTTCATCACGCCGCAGTTAAGCCATTTCGTCGACACCTACCCGGCGATCTCGGTAGACATCCTGCCGCTGCCGCACTTCATCAGCCTGTCCAAACGCGAAGCCGACATCGTCATCGCCCTGGAACGCCCGGAGCACGGCCCCTACGTCTGCTGCAAACTCTGCGACTATCGGTTGCAGCTGTACGCGACACAGGAATACCTGGATAAACACCCGCCGATCCGCCGTCCGACCGACCTGGCCGAGCACTCGTTTATCAGCTACGTCGACGACCTGGCGTTCAGCTCCGAGCTGCTGTACCTGGCCAACGTGCTCCCGGGCGCCAGCGCCAACTTGCGCAGCACCAGCGTGATCGCGCAGTTCGTGGCGGCGCAGCAAGGTCGGTCGCTGGCGATCCTGCCGTGCTTCCTCGCTGCGCAGGATTCACGTTTACTGCCGGTGTTGCCGGAAGAGATCAACATCACGCGGCAGTTCTGGATGTACTGCCGCGAAGACCTGCGCAAGCTCAAGCGGATTACCCTGTTGTGGGATTACATCCGTGAGGTGACGGAGCTGAATGGCCCGTTGTTATTGGGTGAAACGCGGGAGTTGCTGTTTAACGAATGACTGGCCGAGGCCTGTGTCATCAATCGGCACTGACCACAATCGATACCCGTCGATTTTCAGTACGGCCGGTGGCGGTGTCGTTGGATGCCACGGGCTTGCTGCTGCCAAGGCCGCGCAACTGAATGTTTTGCTGCTGCATGCCGGCAGCAGCCAGAACGGTACCGACACTTTTTGCGCGGCGCAGGGAGAGTTGTTCGTTGTAGGCTTCTTTACCCGATGCGTCCGTATGACCATCGACTCTTACGCGCTCTATCCCGACGCCCAATAGCGACTTGCCAATGCGCTCGACAATCTGCGTGCTCTGCGGATTCAGGCTGTCAACATCACTGCCGAACAGCACTTTGCCAGACAGGCCAAATGCCCAGCCCTCATCGGTCAACTCGAAACCCTGCTGTTTCAAGACCGCTATCTGCGCCGGTGTCAGGCCTTTTTGCGGTGCAGTCTGGCAACCGCTCAGTGTCAATGCGGCCAGGATCAGCGGGAGAGTAAAAAGTCGAAAGGATCGGGAAAAAAATGAAAACACGGTACGAGCTCCTGAGTTAAACGTCGGCGACAGGGTGCTCCGACCCTGCCGTGTGCTGGGCGCCTCGGGCGAGGCGCTTGGCTTGGTACATCGCTTCGTCCGCTGCGTTGAGCAGCGTACCTGGGGTAACGCCATGATCGGGGTACACGGCGATACCGATACTGAGTGAGGTCTGTGCCTGGTGATCACCCGGCAACAGAATCGGCGCCTCCATGCTGGCAATGATCTTGTCGGCAATCCGCTCTGCGTCTTCGGTGGTGTGAAGTGGCGTCAGCAGCACCGCAAACTCATCGCCTCCCAGGCGTGCCACCAGGTCATCTTCGCGCAGTTGGGCGCGAACCCGCTTGGCCACAGCCACCAACACTGCATCGCCAGCGGCATGACCATAGTTATCGTTGACTTCCTTGAACCGGTCGCTGTCGAGAAACAGCACAGCGACTCGCTCGTCGAGCTTGTTGGCATTGCGCAGCGCGCGCGTCAGCCGACCTTCGAAAAACGCCCGATTCGGCAAGCCCGTCAGACTGTCATGACTGGCCTGGTGAGCCAGGGTCTCGTTCTCGTTCTGCAAATGGGTCTGCCAGGATTCAAGTTCATCGAGCAAGGCATTGAAGTCGCTGCCAAGGTTATCGAGTTCGGCAATGGTTGCGGCAGGTACGCGCCGATCGAATGCCCTCTCACTGCGAGCAGCATGAGCAACAGAAGCCAGGCTGCGCAACGGGCCGATGATGCCGCGAAGTTGTCGACGCGCCAGATAGAGCGCGACCCACGCACTGATGGCGGTGCACAGGACAATACCCACCAGACCACTGAGCAAGAAGCGCATCAGGCTGCCGCCATGCCCGATGAGCACAATGCTGCCAATCTGCCGATCCTGGTGAACGATCGGCATGTTGATCGGCTTTTCCAGAAAAACCTTGGCCAACTGCATTTCGAGGTCGGACAGCAAACCGGTTTCCGGTCGCTGCCAACGAGCAAGCAGCCGACCCTGCATGTCCAGAACCTGGGCGTCGGCTACCTCTTCGGTGGAGGCGATCAGGGCCAATGCCTCTGTGGCCGCGGATTTGTCATTGAACACCACCGCAGCTTCCACGGTGTAATTGATCGAGCGCGCGATCAAATGCAGGTTGTGATCGGCGTACACCCGCAAGGCCAAAACACCCAGCAGCGTCAGTGAAACGCTGGCCATGGCCACACCCACCAGCGCGACGATCAAATGACCACGACCGATGACCGAGCGCAGGGTCGGACGAGTCCCCGGCTTGAACAGGCTCATGTCGCCGCCGGTTTGCGACGGGACAATTGCAGTACGCTCGGATGAATACGCACTCCGCTGCGGGCAACCGAGTCGAGGTTAACCTCGAAAGACACCTGATCGTCGGTGACGCGCAGACAGAAAAGACTGCCGACCGTGCACTGATCATCGCTTTCGCTGATGCTCAACACCGGGCGCCCGGTGAGCGAGGCGAATAGCCGACTGCGTTCGTCACTGGTCAGTTTGCCGATGTACACCGCATTGCATTCACCCGCGATGGACGGGTTGTCCGCCAAGAGTCGTTGCACCGTCACGGGCCGACCTGTCGCCTGGGTCGTGCCTTTGACCAGATCGTCAGTGTACTCAGTGGGGCCAACGACACAGAGGCGCAGTTGCGCAGGCTCGACCGGCCAACGGGCGTAACTGAGAATTCCCAGCACCACCTGAGTCACTGACTCGGCACGCTGGTCGGCCATGCTCGACGGGGTTTGCGGCTGAGCGAAAGCGGCAGCCGACAGCAAGCTGAGAAGCCCGGCGAGCAGTGCTTTTTTGCAGTCAGCGATACGCTCTGTCGCCCGGACAGCCACCTTCATGCAGGGATACTCTTCGATCGTTACCAGATGATGCCGCAACGATAGCATAGCGGCGTAACGCCAGCGAGGCCGCGCATTACGGCACTTCGGACAGTGTGCATAGCCTCGCGCCGCTGCTTTCAATCCGTCGTATAGCTGCTCTCTTTCAGCTCCAGCATCAGCCCACTCAAACGCTTGACCTTGCGCCTCACCGCCTCTTCAAACACGCCGGCGCGCGGTTCGATCAATGTGAACCAGTCCTTGGCGCGAGTGATACCGGTATAGATCAGCTCCTTGGTCAGCACCGGGTTCAGCGCGTCGGGAAGAATCAACGCAGTGTGGGCAAATTCGGAGCCTTGGGACTTGTGCACAGTCATGGCATACACGGTTTCAACGTCATTGAGCCGACTCGGCAAGACAAAACGCACACCGCCCTGGCCGTCGTTGCGTGGAAACGCCACTCGAAGCACCTGTCGACCAGCTTGCGGCCCCTCACGTTCGGGAAGCTTGAGTGCAATGCCGATGTCGCCGTTCATCAAGCCCAGGCCATAATCATTTCGGGTCATCAAGACTGGTCGGCCTTCGTACCACTGCTGGTCACTGTCGATCAAACGCGCTTTGAGCAGTGCATCAGTGACTCGCTGGTTCAGCCCCTCCACGCCCCAAGGCCCCTTGCGAACGGCGCATAACAACTGAAAGGCGTCGAAGGCTTGCAAGACCTGTCGGGCCCAGTCGATCCAGCGCGGATCATCAGATGGACAATCAAGCGCCGGCCGTTGATTGCGCAGCAGGTTCAGATAATGCCGGTAGCCTTGCGCGCCTTCTCCATGGCCTTCGAGCAACAAACGCTCCAGCGCCCGGTCCTGTTCATTCTTGAGAGACAGGCTGAATACATCGTCGTGGCTGCGCACCGTCAACAGCTTGCGCGCTTCCTCCGGTTGTTGCTGGTTCACCCAGCGGGCCAACTGGCCAATACCACTGCCCTCGCCGAAGCGCCGCGAGTGACGCAACATCACCACTTGCTGGGCGAGTGGATGCGTACCCTGGGTGTCTTCCTGCAATCCGCTGGTGTCCAGATTTTCGCCACTGACCGCCTCCAGCCATTGGCGTGTCTGCGGGCTATACCAGCCAGCCTCGGCATCACGGCACAGATCGCCCAGCACTGCGCCGGCTTCCACCGACGCCAGTTGATCCTTGTCCCCCAGCAGTACCAGACGAGCATGCTCCGGCAGTGCATCGAGCAGGTTGGCCATCATTTCCAGGTCGATCATCGACGCTTCGTCCACCACCAACACATCCAGTGGTAAGCGATTGCCGGCGTGGTGGCGAAAATGTCGCGTCCCCGGACGACTGCCGAGCAGGCGGTGAACCGTGGTGACATCGGACGGAATTTTTTCGCGAATGGCTTCGGTGACTTTCAACGTTCGGACTTGCTGGCTGATGGACTCCGTCAGCCGCGCTGCAGCCTTGCCGGTCGGTGCGGCGAGACGAATGCGCAACGGCTTGCCAGCCTCGACGGCCGGTGCCTGGAGCAACGCCAACAAGCGCACAACTGTAGTGGTCTTGCCGGTTCCCGGACCACCGGTGACGATACTGAAAGCGCCGCGAGTGGCCAGGGCACAGGCAAGTTTCTGCCAGTCGATGACCTCCCCCGGCCTGGCTGGGCCGAACAAACCGGTGAGACGCTCGAACAAATCCTCCGGTGCGGCCTCATGCGTCGCCAGGCGCTCGCGCAGTGAGTTGTCGATACGCCGCTCATAAGCCCAATAGCGGCGCAGGTACAGACGCTTGCCCGATAACACCAACGGCCGTGTCTGCACGCTTTCTCGTTCGTCGGCGGCCAAGGCAACCAGACTGCTTGCCGCCAGAACCTTGCACCAATGGGCGCCATCCAGCGCTTGCAGTAACTGTGAAGGCAGCAACATCACACCACTCTGAAGATCGCCTTCCGGAGGCAACGACAGGGCGAAGTCAGGCTCTTTCAATGTCTCGAACAGGTCCAGACAAACATGCCCGTGTCCCAATTGATGGCTGGTCAACGCGGCCGCCAGCAGCACCAATGGGTCATCATCCGGAGCCAACTCATGAAGAAAGGCCACGAAGGCTTTATCCAGTGCTCGCAGCCAGCCACGCTCGACCCAACGAGTCAGCAGCAACAACAGGTCGTCCGCAGAACTCAAGGGTGCAAGGTCCGCAAGGCTTTCCGCCGCCAATGAAGTGGGCAGCAAATCGGCGAAGGTGCGGCTCATAACAATACTCCCTGTTCCCACGCGGGTTCTGCCTTGGGCTCCGGTTTACCCTGAAACATCCGGTCCAGCCGCTCGATCAATTCTCTGGGTGGGCGGGCAAAATAAACGCCACGACTGGATGCCCGCGTCCCGCGCAGGAAAATGTACAACGCACCGCCGACATGCCGATCGTAATCGTAATCAGCCAGCCGGGCCTTGAGCTGACGATGCAGGGCCAACAGGTACAACACGTATTGCAGGTCGTAGCGATTGTCGAGAATCGACTGCTCCATGGCCTGCTCGGTATAGGCCAGGTCGTCGACCCCGAGCCAGTTGGATTTGTAGTCGGCGACGTAATAGCGGCCATCGTGTTCGAACGTCAGGTCGATGAAACCCTTGAACATGCCATTGAGCAACACCGGCTCGGCGGCCACTCGGGCCACGCCGTTGTGCGTGTACTGGCGCACCAGCGCATCGAGCTTGAGTACATCGACCTTGTGACTGGCAAACCAGAATTCCATTTCGACCTGATACTGGCTCAACTGCTCGAAAATCACCGGCGCCTTTCCCGCACCTACGGGCAGCGGCGATTTGAGCAGATGCACAAGCCAGTCACTCAGCGTAGTGATCCAGCCTTCCCAGCCACGCCGATTGCAACGACGGGCAATCGCATCTTCCACCGTTTGTGGATTGGCAGAAAAACCTTCATCGCCAGCCCATTCAAGCAAACCATGAAGGAAAGTGCCCGGGTTCGGGCCGCGAGGGAATCGATGAATATCGGCACCGCCGGCCGCCATCTCCCGGGGTGCCTGTGGATCGAGGCGTTCGTCATCGAACAGCTTCTGCGCCTGCGGACTCTCGGGCGCTTCGTCTGTCCCCACGCTCAGGATGTCGCTGATGCGCAAGGCGCTGTAAGAGGCGATCCACCAGTTCTCGGCCGCCTTGCGTAGCGGGATCAATGGTGTGAGCAATGCAGCTGTGTTCAGCGGTGGATGGTAATGCTCGCTGGTTGCTTCCGGCATTTCGCTACAGCTGATTGCGGCACAGTCCTGTTGCAGCTCTCGCAACCAGATGCTCAAGCCCGCCGACTCGCTCAATGAACTACCGCCGCCCAACAGATATCCCAGTGCCGACAAGTGCAGTACCGAGCTGTTGTTACTGCCGCGCTTGAGATCCGCCACGCCCAACCAGCACGCATGTTGCGCCCGGGTCAGGGCGACATACAGCAAGCGCAAATCCTCCGCCAGGCGTTCCTGATCGGCCAGGGCGATCAGTTCAGGCGTAGGGTTCAAAGTGATCTGGGCCTTGCCCGTGGCATCGTGGTAATGCAAAGGCAGTCGACTGCCATCCACCGGTTTTGCCGAGCAAATGAACGGCAGGAACACCAAGGGATACTCAAGCCCCTTGGACTTGTGAATGGTCACGACCTTGACCAGTTGCTCGTCGCTCTCCAAGCGCAGGATCTGCTCTTCGCCGGCTTGACCGGACAACGCCAGATGCTCGGACAAGTGCCGGATCAGGGCCTGCTCACCGTCCAGTTCGGCGGCCGCCTGTTGCAGCAATTCGGACAGGTGCAAAAGGTTGGTCAACACCCGCTCGCCGTCGCTGCGGGCGATTAACGTCTGGGGAAGCCGGAAGTCATGCAGCAAGCGTCGCAGCATCGGCAGTACACCCTGCTTGCGCCACAACTCGCGATAGCCACGGAACTGCATGACCCGGGATTCCCAGGCCAGTTCGTCCTGGTTCAACTGCTCAAGGTCCGTCAATGACAGATTGAGTGTGATGCTGGCCAGCGCGGCACGCAGCGGACGTTCGACATCGGGCTCGGCGCAGGCTTTCAGCCATGTCAGTACGTCATGCGCTTCCTGTGCAGCGAACACCGAGTCCTTGTCCGACAAGTAGACACTGCGCACACCGCGGGCAGTTAGTTCGGCACGCACGGCCTGCGCTTCCTTGCCATCGCGCACCAGAATGGCGATGTCCGCAGGCATCAGCCCTACCAGATCCCGATCGTCACGTGCGAAGCCTACACGCCCCTGTTGCCCGCCATTGAGCAAGGCGGTGATTTCACTGGCGCACGCGGCGGCCAGTTGTTGACGGTAAACAGCACCAGACAACGGTTGCTCGGCGGACAACTGCCAGATGTTCAGCGCCGGGACGGTTTGCCCATTGCTCTGCAGAACTTCCTTGCGCCCCTGCGATGCCACAGGCTGGAACGGCACCGGATTTTCACCATTGCCTTCACGGAACAGAAATGCCCCACGCCCCGATTCGCGCGACTCGGCACAGTCGAACACATGGTTCACTGCGCGGACCATGCCATGGCTGGAGCGGAAGTTGGTGCCCAGAGTATGCAGGCGTCCGGTGGTTGCCTGTCGCGCGCGAAGATAGGTGTAGATATCCGCGCCACGGAATGCATAGATCGCCTGTTTCGGGTCACCAATCAGGAACAGCCCGCTGTCGGGACTATTGTCTTCAATACGATAGATGCGCTCGAAAATCCGGTACTGCACCGGGTCCGTGTCCTGGAATTCGTCGATCAACGCCACGGGGAACTGTTCCCGGATCAGGGTCGCCAACCGTTCACCGCCATCTGACTGCAACGCCGCATCGAGGCGCAGCAACATGTCGTCAAAGCCCATTTCCGCGCGGCGACGCTTTTCCTCCTCGAACCGCGTGCCGACCCAATGGGCGGCGTGTTGCAGCACAGCGGCATCTGGCGTCGGCAAGTTGTCGAGACAGGCTTTCAACCCGGGCATGGCGTCCAGCCCCGGATGATTGGGGACCTCACCCTTTTTCCAGGCCTCGGCCATACCCTCGGGAGTCAGTCGAGTGAAACCGGTGCCGATGTCCAGTTGCTCAAGGGTTTCATCGTCGGCCCAGGCTTTGATCTTTTCGAACCAGGGTTCGAAATAACGTGCCTGCATCTTGCGGCCGTCGACACTTTTGCTGACAACCCCTTCGTGGCAAATCATCAGTAGCTCGTCGGCCCACTGCCGCCAGGGCAGCTTGAGTTCGACCAACGCAGCCCGGCGCTCCTGCAAACACTCGGTAATCAACTCGGCGGGAGCCTTGCCTTCGACGTTGCCGCGCTCGCTGGCAAACAGTCCACGAACCTGCGGTAGCAAAGCGGCTGGCCCGCCCCAGTTGGCGCGTACCCAGTTCAGCGCATCGCCCTGCATCGGGTAGCAAAACAATCGCCAATAGTCACGCAACACTTCGCCCAACAGGTCGCTGTGATCGGTTTCCAGTGTTTGAGTAAAAAGACTGCCGCTGTCGAATGCGTGTTCACGCAACATGCGCTGACACCAGCTGTGAATGGTCGAGACCGCGGCTTCATCCATCCATTGGGCGGCAATGTCCAGGCGATTTGCGCAACCGGACCACTGCTCTGGCGGATACTGGTCACGCAACTCGGCAATCAGGCTGTCGGGCGACGGTGTTTCATCGCGGAAAAATCGAGCGGCTTGCGCCAACCGGGTTCGAATGCGCTCACGCAACTCTTTGGTGGCGGCATCGGTAAAGGTCACAACGAGGATTTGCGGAGGTAAAAGCTCACGTCCAAACCCGTTGGACTCCACGCCATGGCCAAGAACCAGGCGCAGGTAAAGCGCAGAAATAGTGAACGTCTTGCCGGTCCCGGCGCTGGCTTCGATCAACTGACTGCCGCGTAGCGGGAACGCGAGGGCGAGCGGTGTCTGGGTACTCATGAGCGCCCCTCCTCGGTGGACAAGGAACGCCAAGGCGCCTCAAGCAACGGTCGATAAAGCGCGTCACACCAATCGGTAAACGTCTCATCGGCGACCAACGCGTCGTAGTCGGCGAACTGACGAACCAGCGCCACACTTTCACGGCGTTCCCCATCAGTGTTCACGCCGTCACCTTCATAGGCCTTGCGCGCTGCCGCTTCGGCTTTGACCGGGTCACTCTGACCCAGCCAGGCAAAGGCTGTTTTCACTGCCACAGGAAGTGGCTGACGCATGCCTGACTGCCAGGCCAACAACAAGTCCCCCAGAATGCGACGCGCGGGTTCCGCATCCATTGGAGCGAGCAGCAGACTGTCATCACTGGCCACCAGCGCGGTGGTCATCGACAAACCACTTGCGCAAGCGACCAAATGATTGACCCAGGGTCGGATCAGGCGATGCCATTTACGAGACTTGATCGCCCCAATGCTGTTGGGGATCGTGGTGATGGACAGCAAACCACCATCAGTCCGTTGATGCAGGCCACTGAGCCAACCTTCGATACGCAGGGCATGCAACTCCAGGCTCACCGGCAGTGCGCTGGTGAGTCGCGTTGGCCACAAGGTCAGCAACTGCTGATAGCGTTGCAGCAAATCCGGCAACGGCTCGATCAATTCCCGTTGAAGGCACTCACCGAATCCTGCCATTGGCAGCAGACCGCCGTTTTGTAGACGCCGGGCTTGTACCTCCAGCGCCTGATCGATGTTTTCCAGGTCTGCCAGTCCCGCTTCCAGCAAACTGTCGCTGAGGCTGTATCGCTGCAACGCATCCAGGACAAATGGTTCCTCATCCGCCAAAGGCACTTGGGCCGACTCAAAGAACACCTTCAACCGCTGACTGAAAAAATGTCGCACAGGGTTGCGCAGGAAATCCTGCAGTTGACCGAGACTGAGTGGTTCATCTTGCACGTGGGCATCAAGCCGCTCGATATCAGCCGATTGTTCCGCGAATTTATGCAGCACCTGCCATTCGCTGGCGTAACTGAACAGCTCATCGCCCTCATGAAAATAGCGGGCGCTGAAAGGTTGTAGAGGGTGTTCCTGCGTGATCGCTTCGAGCAGGTCTTCACTATCCTGGGCCAGTCGCCAACCGCTCGCCAGGTGATCACGCAACTGACCAATCAGTACCGACGCTGGGCGCTCGCTGTTGTCGCGAATGCTGCGGCCTACCCAACTGATATAAAGCTGATCACGGGCCGACAACAGCGCCTCCAGCAGCAGGTAGCGGTCGTCTTCGCGGCGCGAGCGATCGCCGGGGCGGTAATCACTTCCCATCAGGTCAAAGTCCAGCGGCGGTTGTGCACGCGGATAATCACCGTCATTCATGCCCAGCAAGCAGACCAATTTGAAAGGGATTGCCCGCATGGGCATCAAGGTGCAGAAGTTGACAGCACCGGCCAGAAAGCGCTGAGACAATCGCCCTTGATCAAGCCCCGCAAGCCAGGCTTCACGGACGACAGTCAGCGGCAAATCGTCTTGCAGGCCTACCGCCTCGCAGTTCTCAAGCCAGGCTTCACGCAACTCTTCAAGCTGAGTCAACACGTAGTCGTCGTGCTCGTTACTGGCCTGGAAAAACAACGACACCAATGCCTGCAGCCGCAAACTCCACTGCTGGGGTGATGCCGGCTGCGTCAGTTCCCGGTGCGCAATTTCCAGCGCATCAAGCAGCGCAACCAACGGGCCGATGAGTGCAGCATCAAGCCCGCCGATCTCGTCATAGGGCTCGATGCCTTCACAGGCACTGGCGCTACCGACGGCATACCCGAGCAACATCCGCCGCAGACCAAAACGCCAACTGTTTTGCTCCAGGGCTTGCGGCAAGCCGAGACCGGCACGTTGCTCGGCATTCATGCCCCAACGAATGCCAGCTCCTTCGATCCAGCGGTGCAAGGTTGGTAGATCGCGCTCCTCTACTCCAAACCGTGCGCGCAATGCAGGAACATCCAGCAGATCAAGGATCTCGCTGACCGGGAAACGGCTGTCAGGCAGCTTGAGCAAATGTTCGATAGCGATCAGTAATGGATCACGGCCACGCTGGCCCTGGTCGGCAAGCGTGAACGGAATGAATCGCGGGTCTTGTCGCTCCAGCTGACCAAACACCGCGCGAATGTGCGGTGCATAACTGTCGATATCCGGGACCATGACAATGACATCGCGAGGGCGCAATTGTGGATCGGCACTGAAACGCGCCAGTAACTGATCGTGCAGTATCTCTACTTCTCGTTGTGCGCTATGGGCGATGTGAAACCGGATGGATTGATCTGCATCCAGATCTACAGCCGGCCAGCGTTCACGGGTTTCATTCAGGGGACGTAACTCGAGGATGTCGTCCTGCAACTGATTGAGCATGTTCAGCGGCTGGCTGTCGCTGAACAGATCAATGCGGCCATCACGGAAGGCCGAACGATAGCTGTTGGGGTCGTCGTAGCTGTCCAGCAGGTTGATGTAGTCTCGTCCTTGCTTGCCCCACGCCGCCAAGAGTGGATGGGCATGTTGATGAAGCGTTTGGGAGTCGAGGACAACCGGCATTCCGCTTTTGCGTGCCTGGCGCTTGTATTGATGCCGCAACAAGTCCTTATCGGCGACGATGTCGGCCCAATGGTGACGACAGGGATTATGAACGCACAGCAGAACCTGACTGAAACGGGCCAGCCCCGCCAATGCTTCCAGGGCTTGGGCCGGAAGAGAAGAAATCCCGAATACGATGACTCGTGAAGGTAACCCGGGTGGGGCCACATCGAGGCTGTTGATACGCTCCACAAAGCGCTGATGTACGCCGGCTCGGCTTTGCGCCATGCCCTCTTCACCCACATCCAGCAACAGAGCACGCCACAACTGCGCTTGCCAGCAATTGGCAGCAGTCAGCGGTTTGGGCTCGCCTCTTGCGTTACGTAACTGATGTCGACCTTCCGCCCAGTCTTCGAGCCAGTCGGCGCGGTACACCTGATACTGGTCGAACAAATCAGCCAGCCGCTCGGCTAACTGGTAGCGTTTACGCAGATCATTGTCGTTGGTCAGAAAACGCTGTAGCGGTTCGAAGTGAGGTTCATTGATCAACTGCGGAAGCAGGCGCATCAGACGCCAGGTCAACGGGGATTTATCGAGCAGAGACTTGGCCGGAATTTCGTCGCGTCCAAGGACCATGCGATAGAGTTGCCACATGAAACTGCCAGGCAACTGCACGTCGATGGCGGCGGCGATTCCACAGCCGCCCATATCGTCATCTTCAGCGTCTTCAGCCAAAGCCAGCTTCAGCCATTGCGCAATGCCGTTGCTCTGCACCAGGGCAATTTCATTTTCCAGGGGAGCCAGCGGGTAGCGCCGCATCCAGCTCACCACCAGGCTGCGTAACTCGTCCAGGCGGTTGCCGTGAACCACCATAAAACCAGCACTGAGGGACGTTGCGTCCGGCATAAAGGCTTCCTTGGAAAATACAAACGCTAGGGCCGAACCTTAGCATTGTCGGGACATGCTGACAGCGAAGACGTGCCCGGCTTTGCTGTAAGAACTTTCCTGCGGACAAAACAAAACCCCAACTGCTTTCGCAATTGGGGTTTCGGAATT
>NZ_RCNW01000189.1:4517-13514 GCF_004307605.1 Pseudomonas sp. Sample_24 | reverse complement strand
CCAACTCACAGGCAATCTGATAATTGGTCTGCCCCTTGCCCACCAACCGCGCCACATCCAACTGCCGAGGCGACAGCTGATTGAAAATCGCCGGGATCTCCTCCCGATCAGCCTCACTGACCGTACCGTCTTCCGAATCCGCAGTGCCTGAGACAAACGGAGCACGGCGAACCCGATCCAGATCCTGATACAGGTCATCGATCGATTCCGACAAATACTGCAACTTCTGGTTCAGATGCCCCAGTTGCAACGTCTTGTGCCGCTCCTGCAAGGCTATTTCCTGGCGCTGCAAGCCTTCGAGCAACTCACCCAGGTCAATCGGCTTCTGATAGTAATCGGCAATGCCGGCTCGCAGTGCCTTGATTACGTCCTGCTTGTCGGCACGCCCGGTGAGCATGATCGCTTCGAACGCACGGTGCTTGCCGGACAGGCGTTGCAGTTCCTGCACCAGTTGAATCCCGTCCAGCCCGGGCATCTGCAAATCACACAGCACCAGACCGATGTCGGTGTCTTCGTTGAAACGTTCGATGGCTTGATGACCGGATTCACAAGGCACACAACGGTAACCATTGCTCTCGAGAAATTCGCAGAGTTCTTCAACGACCAATGGCTGGTCGTCGACCACAAGGACTTTTACTGCTGAGGTACGCTTGTTCACGTGCAACTCCCTGCAAGGTCAAAAGGCTGACCGTTCCTGTACATGCAGCCGCTGGCTGTACAGCTACTTGTTGCATGAAAGTAGTCGTACTTTTCCACTCTGTACAAAAACTCACGACTAGCGGAGCCAGGCAAATGTCAGCATCAACCCCACCAACAGGAAGGGCGCAAAAGGCTGTTTTTTTGACACTCCAGGCTTCAAGTACAGCAAACGATCTCTAAGCCCTTGACCGAAATGAAGCCAGACTCTTGGCGCCAGCAGCAGCCATACGACACTGGCCAATCCTGCACCGATAAACACGCCTAAAACATGCCGACCGTCGGTCGCCAGCCCAAGGGCGATCATGAGTTTTACATCACCACCGCCGAGTTTTCGCATGGCGTAACCGGGTAAGGTGAAAGCCAGCGCGAGCAATGCCGCCCAGCCACCCTGCTCTGCCGGCGCGCCCAGCCAGGTGCTGCCGCTCCACAGCAGATACGCCAATGCAAAAGCCCCTGCGCCCAGGGTCAAACTGTTGGCGATGTGCCGTTGCCGTGCATCCTGCGCCGCGCACAGTGCCAGCCAGATCAGTAGGACAATGCTCTGCATCCGGTAAAAAACGTCCGTTTTGGCTGAATGATTCTATGCTGACATTACCTCGTGATGGTCAGGGTAGACGCACTCATGAAAACCAGCCTCCCCCACAAACAAAAAGGCGCCGCGGCGATTGAATTCGCCCTGGTGTTCGTCATCTTTTTCGCGGTGTTCTACGCAATCGTCACTTACAGCCTGCCGCTGTTGCTGATGCAGTCGTTCAACCAGTCGACTGCCGAAGCCGTGCGCCGAAGTGTGGCGCTGGACCCGAACACACCCGGCTATGAAGCCGCGCTCAAGACCGTGGTCAAAGACGAACTGAGCCGACAATTGGCGTGGATTCCTGTTGCTCTGAATTTCAATGTCGATACGGATGCGACCACGACCTACACCGCCGGCGTGCTGAAGGTCAGTATCAACTACCCGACCACCAAATTGAGTGCCGTCATCCCGTTTCTGACCTTGCCGGGCATCGGCCAGGTGCCGAACTTGCCAGCCACACTCACCGCCAGTTCGAGCCTGCAATTTTGAGTGCCGGCGACAAGCTCTTCGGGCGTCTGCTCAATCGCCATCCACCCGTGCCACAACCTCTCCCGGAGCCAGTAGGCATGGGCGTCGGCTTGCAGATGCATCTGGATGCCGAAGGTCGTGTGCTGCATTTGACCGGCCCGTTGCGGCATTCGCTGGCCCAACAGACGCCCACCGCGCGAGCGCCGCACCTGCTCGATTTTCTCTTGCCCCATTGCAGTCTGGTGGTCGAGGGCGCACCCGCAGACTGGCAAGGCCAGAACCTGGACCTGGACTTTTACAGCCTCAGCGGCCACCCCCTGCATTTGCGCGGCTGGATTCAACCCTTGGCCGACGCCTGGTTGCTGCAACTGCTGGACATCGGTGACTTGCTCCTCGACCGTCGACAATCACGTCTGCGCGAGCAATGCCAGTTGCTCGCGGTGCAGATCGGTGAGCAATTGCGCCTGTGCAGTCTGTCGCGTTTACCCGATGTGCTGACCGATCAACTGCAAAGCCTGGCCCAGCGTTTTCACATCCCGTGCATCGCCCTGGCGTTGCTCGATGAAGAAGAACAGGGCTGGCAGATTCATCAGCACTATGCGGGGCTCGACGGGCCACAATTGTGGCAAAACGCTCAGCGCCTGGGCACCGGCCTCGACAGTTTGAACGGCTCCGCACCGCAGGTGCTTAGCCCCATTGAACACCCGCGCCTGCAAGCGATCTTCACCAATGCCGAGGGTTTCGCCGTGCCTTATCACGATGCCCGGGGCGTGGTCGCCTGGCTGCTGTGCGGCTGCTACCCGGTGCAGCAGCGGGCGCCAGACGTCAGTGACCGCGACTGGCTTCAGTTCGCCGCCGCCCTCGCCGGCCCTCTGCTGGAGCGCTTGCGCGAACACCACCACCATCTGCAACTGGAGCGCCTGGAGTCGCTGCAAGCGCTGCTCGGCACGGGTTGGTGGGAGATGTTCAGCGACAGCGCCCAAGTGCAACTGGCCCCTTCGCTCGCCGACGCTCTGAACCTTGCAGATGCCCGCTTGCCGTCAAACGAATGGCTTGATCTGGTGCATCCCGCCGACCGCGAAGAATTGCGCAGTCGCTTGCAAGCCTTACAGGACGAAGGCGTCCCCTTGCTGATGTGCGTGCGTTTGCATCGCCCGGGTTCGACGGCCACGCCGATCTGGTATCGCCTGCAAGGCCAGGCTGTGGGTATGGGCAAAAACCGCCGTGTGGTGGGGTTCATGCTCGACATCAGCGATATCAAGAACCAGGAGCAACAGGCCGCGACCGCCCATGCCCGGCTGGACAATCTGATCGCCAGTTCCCCTGCCGTTATTTACGTGCAGCAGTATGTCGAAGGCGCGCTGCAACCGACGTTTTACAGTGACAGCCTGCTGCCGCTGCTCGGCTGGGGACTCGACGACTGTGGTGGTGCCGCGCTGGTGGACAAGGTTCATCCCGACGACCGAGACCGCTACTTCGAACGTAGCCGTTCGCTGCTGCGCGAAGGGTCGGTCAGCGTGCGCTATCGGTTGCGTGATTATCGCGGTGATTACCACTGGATCCTCGACGAAGCCAAACTGCTGCGCGATGACCTCGGCTTGCCGGTGGAGGCCGTGGGCCTGTGGCTGGACGTCACCGAAGTCACCCTGGCCGCCGAACAGGTCAAGCAAAGCGAAGAGCGCTACCGGATTCTGGTGGAAGACTCTCCGGCGATGATCTGCCGCTACCGGCCGGACCTGACCTTGACCTTCGGCAACCGGCCGCTGGCGACTTACCTGGAATGCGCGCCTGAGCAATTACCGGGGGTCGATCTGGGCAGTTGGATGTCAACCGAACAGCGGGAAGCGTTCCTCCAGCGCTTGGGCCAGTTGAGCCCGGAGTTCCCGGTGAGCACCGCAGAAATCAATCTGCAACTGCCCGGCCGCGAACACGCCTGGTGGGTCTGGTCGGATCGCGGGGTGTTCGACGCGCAGGGCCGATTGCTCGAAGTTCAGGCCGTTGGCCGCGACAACACCGAAGTGCGCCGCTCCCAGCAACAGCTCACGCAAAGCGCGAAAATGGCCACGCTGGGTGAAATGGCCACCGGCCTGGCCCATGAAATCAACCAGCCGTTGAACGTGATGCGCATGGCCATCGTCAATGTGCTTAAACGCCTGAGCAACGGCGATGTGCAGGTCGATTACCTGACCGACAAGCTCAACCGCATCGACACGCAGGTGCAACGTGCCGCGCGGGTGGTCGACCACATGCGCGTGTTCGGCCGCCGCTCGGAGATCGAACAACACCCGTTCAACCCGGCCCAGGCCATCGAAGGCACGCTGTCATTGCTGGCCGAAGGTATGCGCGGCAAGGGCGTCGATTTGCGAATCAGTGAAAGCGCTTTTGAAGTACAGGTACGCGGGTATGTCGATCAGCTTGAACAAGTGCTGATCAACCTGATGGTCAACGCGCGGGATGCGTTGCTCGGCAAACGCGAAAGCAACCCAGATTTCAAACCCTGGATTGCGGTGTACGCCGAACGGGACGAGCAATCGATGCGGCTGTGGGTCGAGGACAATGGTGGCGGTATCGACCCGCGATTGCTCGAGCGAATCTTCGAACCGTTCTTCACCACCAAACCGGTGGGCGTGGGCACGGGCCTGGGGTTGTCGGTGAGTTACGGGATTGTTGAGAACATGGGTGGACGGCTGAGCGTGCGTAACTCCACCGAGGGCGCACGCTTTTGTATCGAGCTGCCAATTGTGCCACCTACCCTGTAGGAGCGAGGCTTGCCCGCGAAGGGGTCGCCTCGGATCAGATCACCAGATAGGCTTTGCCTTTCTCGCCGCAGGTCAGGTTGAAACCGACGTCGACCTTGTTGACGTCGATGCCCAGGTTCAGCAGCAGGCTGTCGACAATCGGGTCGACCAGCGGCGCGAGCAGGCCGCTGATGGCGGTGATCAACAAGCTCACCACGTCAGACAGCGTCGACAGCAACGTACTCAACAAGCCTCCCAGCAGACTGCCAATGGCGGGTGCATGTTGAATCAGCGTGACCCCGCCGAGCGTCCCTTTCAGGCTGCCCACCACTCCGGACACCGAGACCGGATGCGTCGGGTCTGGTGAGACGTTGATTTCATGGGGATTAACAAAGGTGTAATTGGGTTCGGTTTTGCCGGCAATTGGACTATCGATCATGATCTCGCTACCGCCGCCGCCGAACGGGGTTCGTGCGCCGCAGTTAAGCAGCGTGCAGGATTTCGAGCCGATATCGACCAGAGGCAGCGGCGAAAGGCTTTGCGCTGAGGAAGAAGAGAGCCAAATGGCATCGTCGATCTGACCCACTTTAACTTGCAGAGCGGAGATGTTGGTGGTGGCGGTGAGGCTCTTGCTGGTAGGGCTGGCGCAGGAATAGTCCGTGACATAACTGCTGCCGACTCCGGCTTCAATACCGAGGTCGAGGTTCAGCCCGTTGGGCAGGATCTTCAGGTCGGTCTGGGTGCAGCTGCCAAGAATGCAACCGGGTGCCAGGAGCGTATTGACCAACCCCACGACCGGCGTCAACAGCGTGTTGACCAATTGCAAAACGGAGTTGATCAGCGACAGATCAACCGACACCAATACGCGAACCTGCGCCGTGCTCACATAAATCCTGTTCACTCCCAGCGGCGCGACTTTCGCCAGCGCCGGGTCGCCAACAGCAGAAAACTGCGGCGGCTGAATCACTTTGATGCGGGTCGACACCCCTGCCAGCCCCAAGACATTCACGGGCAACGTCGCGATCACCGCACTGTTCTTGTTGGCCAGTTGGACAAAACCCTGAATCAATTGAAACAGCTGCACCGTAGCGTCGAGCCCCGCTTCTTGCGTGCCGGTTTGCAATTGCAGCAAATCCCCCAGCTTGATCGGCGAGGCGCCGGTGGCCGCCACTTGCAAATTGGCCAGCGCGGTCTTGACCTGCGCCGTAGCGCCGTTGAGGTTCACCACGTTGGCGGCGGCTTTGATGAATTGGGTCACGGAACCCTGGGTATTCAGTAGCGCGGTGTAGTTCCCAGCGGACACGCCCAGTTCGATGGCGAGCTGGTCCATGAATTTCAGCAGGTTGATATCCGTCTTGACCAACCCGTCCCAACCGCCGACGGTCAGGTTGACATTGCCTCCCAACAACGTCGAGAACAGGGGGTTCAACAGGTTTGCTCTTGCGCTGTCGACGCTCAACAACGTGCTGCGAATACTCAATTGGGCCAGGGTGATCTTGGGTTCGGCGGCGACGGCGGTGGCGCTGAGCCGGGTCGTGAGGCTGACCGGCCCACCGGAGAGCAACGCACCAATGCCGGCTGCGATGCTGGTGTTGACAGGTCGGCTGACGATGACTTGGACGGCTGCGGTTTTAGTGGCGTCGACTACGAACGCACGGAGGTTATCCGCGCCGGTCTGCAAGGTGCCGCAACTGGCAGTCAGCGTGTTGTCCGCGGTCACGGTAAAGCCGTTGCGTGTTGCGCTTTGGCTGGCGTAGATGGTTGCGCTCTGCCCGGACTTGCAATTGCCATCGCGGCTCACGGCTTCCAGCGCTGCGGTATCCGCCACCCGTTGCAACTTGCGCTGTTCCATGTAGAGCCTGCCAGTGTCGATCACCAGCAACGTGAACCCCAGCGCTATCGCCAGGGTGGCGGCGGCCATCAAACCGATTGCCCCACGTTGCCGGGCCGGGCCGCGAAACTGCATGCGGGGAGACATGGCGCACTCCTTTGCCGGCGCGTTGCCGAGCGCTACCTCCATTGGTCAAGGCAGTGTAGACAAGGGTTGACGAGGCTGCTGGCAACTCGCCAGCCAAGACAACAAAAAACCCTGTAGGCGCGAGCCTGCTCGCGATGGCGTTGGATCAGTCAGCCTCTGTGTCGACTGACAATCCGCTATCGCGAGCAGGCTCGCTCCTACAGGGTTTGTGGGGTGTTTACCGGGGTGGATAGTTGGACAGTATCCGGGTGACGGTTTCGTGGATCGCATTGCTGCGATCGGCTGGATTGGGCGTGCGGCTGAGTATCTGTTCGTCGCTGCCGCGCCACACCAGTTTGCCGTCCCTGCCGTCGAACAGGTCGATCTGAATCGTGGCGACCTTGTATGAGACGAGCCGGGTCTCGTTGTACATCGGCGCGCCCCAGTAGCCGCTCCACGGGTTGCCATAACCGCCGCCGTAGTTGGTGGTTATCTGTTGCTGGCGTTCTTCGACAATCAGATAGGTCTGTACATTCAAGTCAGCCTTGGCACCCGTGGCAGCAGGGCGCAACCCGCGCTGATCAAGCTGATCGGTCACTGACTGGCGGATGCGTTGCTCGGTCAGGTCACTCTTGATCCGTGGATCATCGGGGCGATATTGCAAGACGGGCTCTTTCCAGCTCCAGCTGTGATAGGCGGCAAAGTCGCGGCTGGCGTCGAAGTCATGATTGACCTGGTTGGCTGCGCAGGCACTGAGCAGTGCGGCCACTGCCAGTAAAACGAAACGGCGGAACATGATGATTCTCCGGTTGAAGACATGAACCTGCGAAAGGCTTGTTATCTAACTGGGAGGATACGCCGACAGCGCCTTTTCTACAGCCTTGCGTATGGCATCCACCTGCTCACTCTGAGTGCCGCGATTGCTGGTTTCAGCGCTGGAACTCCACACGGCTTGACCGCTTTGTGCATCGTATAAATCCACTTGCACCACCACGACCTGTTCCTGATAGGTGCGGACGATCGGGACTGCGGTGTAGGCGCCGTAGCCATTGCCGTAACGGTTGTAACCGCCATAACCGCCGTAGTAGCCACCGCCGTAGTAATCGTCACGGACCTGGCGCAAACGGGTTTCCATGCGCAGGTCGGCACTGACAAACAGGTCCGCCGGACGGTTGTCATGCAACGGGCGCAAGCCGCGTTGATCGAGCGCGCTGCTGACCGCTTCGGCAACCTGGGCCGAATCTGCCCACGCGGTGCCCGGCGGCATTTGTCCGTTGAGCCAGGCCCAACTGCGATAGCGCCCATAGTCACGCGGTGGTGCCGGGTAGGCGCTGCGGTCAAAGGTATTGGCCGCCTGCGCTGGCGCCGGAGGGAGGGGCTTGGAGGACGCCACGTACGGATTGCTGCCCTGACATGCAGCCAAACCCAGACATAACAGCAGCAACCCTGAACGAATTTTCATTTTGCGCTCCGATCAGACCGGCCGGCAGATCCAGTGCAGGTAACGCCCAAGCCCGGCAAAGCTTGGGTGGCGACGGTGGGCAAGCTCCATTTCCAGCAAGTCCACCAATTCGGCGCGGGCCTGGAACTCCACCGGCATGTAATCGTGGAAAACCCGCACTCCACTCTGGGTTTCGACCTGCCACAGACCTTCAAGTTGCGCCGCCAATTCCCGTGGATCAAGGGGTTGTTGCGGGGTCAGGCTCTGCTTCTCGCCGGCCATGTCGTTCTTGCGCATCTTGCGGAAATGGCCCTTGAGCAGGTTGCGATAGATCAGCGCATCGCGATTGTAGAACGCCAGGGAAAGCCAGCCATCGGCCTTGGTCAACTGATGCAACACCGGCAGGATCGCGTGGGGCTCGGCCAGCCATTCCAGCACCGCGTGGCACAGCACCAGATCGTAAGGTTCGGTCAATTGACCCAGCAGATCCTGCCACGGCGCCTGAATGAACGTTGCGGTTTGCCCGGCTTCGGCGAAACGCTGGCGGGCGCCTTCGAGCATCGGTTCGGCGGGCTCGGCCAGCGTCACTTGATGCCCGCGTTCGGCCAGCCACAACGACATGTGGCCCAGACCGGCGCCGATATCCAGCACCCGCAATGGCCGGTCCGGCAGGGTTTCGGCCAGATCGGCCTGCAGCACCGCCAAACGGATTGCGCCTTTGGCACCGCCGTAGATTTTTTCCGCGAAACGGGTCGCCAGTTGATCGAAATGACGGTCGCTCATCAGCTGAACCTCCGCTCGCTGTCGGCCAGTTTGCTGCGCACCACGTCATTCATGTCCAGCCCCAACTCCCCGCACAGCAATAGCAGATAAAGCACGATGTCACCGATTTCCTGGCCGGCATGGGCCAGTTTGTCAGCGGGCAACTGTCGCGACTGGTCTTCGGTCAGCCACTGGAAAATTTCCACCAGCTCGGCCATTTCGACACTCGCGGCCATGGCCAGGTTTTTCGGGCTGTGAAATGGCTGCCAGTCATTGCGGTCACGGATGGCGTGCAGGCGTTCGGTCAATTCAACAAGGTTCATCGGGCTCTCCTGAAGGCGTATAGCTTCGGGGGGAT
>NZ_RCNW01000189.1:0-4417 GCF_004307605.1 Pseudomonas sp. Sample_24 | reverse complement strand
GTCAATTCAACAAGGTTCATCGGGCTCTCCTGAAGGCGTATAGCTTCGGGGGGATCACAGGTGAAGGCAAGTGACAAAGATCGGCAAGCAGGCTCGCTTCCACAGGTCATGCACAACACTCTATGCTTGTGGGGAACTCGCCACCGCGATCAATGGCCCAACGCTCGAACTCATCAGGACGCTCATTCCATGCAGGTAGAAGGTTTTTTCGAATGGCTCGGTCAAGCCATTGGTTCCGTCATCCGTTTCATCGTTGATGCGCTTAGTGGCCTGTTCCAACTGGTGAGCCGCGCCAGCAGCAATTTTGTCGACGGCTTGTCCCGCGCGCTGGGCATGGACACCTCGATCATCAGCATCGTTGTCTTGATCCTCGGGCTGGTGCTGCTGTGGTCGGCGATCCGCGCGTTCATGAATGCGTCGATCATCATGGGGATCATCTGGTTGATGCTGGGGTTGTGGTTGCTTAGCTGGATCATGCACTGACGCCCTCCCACATTGAATCGCGGCACATGCACATGTGTCGCTACAATGCCCGCTCCTCCAAGGAGCCTGCATGTCCAAGCTGATTGCCGACTGGCGCGACCGTCCTACCCATCGCCGGGTCTGGGCGCTGGCAGCGCCGATGATTCTCTCGAATATTTCAGTACCGCTGGTGGCACTGGTCGACAGCACCGTCATCGGTCACCTGCCCCACGCCCATCAGCTCGGTGCCGTTGCGGTCGGGGCCAGCCTGTACACCTTCCTGGCCTGGGCCATGGGTTTTCTGCGCATGGGTTCCACCGGGTTTGCCGCGCAGGCTGCCGGACGTGGGGACGGTGCGGCATTGCGGCAGATTTTGTTGCAGGGGCTGTTGCTCGCAATGGGGCTGGCGATTGTCCTGGGTGTCGCGGGCGTACCGCTGAGCGGAGCCGCACTGCACTTCATGCAGCCGTCGGCAGAGCTGGATCAGATGACCCGCGAGTTTTTCCATACGCGGTTGTTCGGCCTGCCCGCAGCGTTGGCCAGTTATGCGCTGGTCGGCTGGTTCCTCGGTACGCAAAACGCCCGGGCGCCACTGGTGATTCTCCTGAGCACCAACCTGGTGAATATCGCCCTGAACCTGTGGTTTGTCCTTGGCCTGGAATGGGGCGTGGTCGGTGCGGCCCGGGCCTCGGTGATTGCCGAATGGACCGGCGCGCTGATCGGCCTGTTGATGACCCGCCAGGCCTTGCGCGCCTACCCCGGTCACATTGTCTGGGCGGCCCTGGGCTTGTGGCAGAGCTGGCGCCCGTTGCTGGCGGTGAACCGCGACATTTTTATCCGTAGCCTGGCCCTGCAATCGGTTTTTTTCCTGATCACCGTACAAGGTGCGCGGTTGGGCGACGCCACTGTCGCGGCCAACGCCCTGTTGCTCAACGGCCTGCTGCTGACCGCCCACGCTCTCGATGGCCTGGCTCACGCGGTGGAAGCCCTGTGCGGACATGCCATCGGCGCCCGCGACCGCGATGCCCTGCGTCGGTCTCTGGTGGTGGCTTGCGGCTGGTCGTTGCTGGCGAGCCTGGGTTTCGCCGTGCTGTTCCTGTTGGCCGGGCACCTGTTCATCGCAATGCAGACCGACATTGCCAGCGTGCGCGATACCGCATTCATGTATCTGCCCTACCTCGCTGCGCTGCCATTGATCGCCGTCTGGAGCTACCTGCTCGACGGCCTGTTCATCGGCGCCACCCGTGCCCGTGAAATGCGTAACGGCATGCTGCTGACCGTGGCTTTGCTGGTGCCATTCGCTTGGGCGCTGCAAGGGTTTGGCAACCATGGCCTGTGGATAACTTTTCTGCTGTTCATGTTGCTCCGCTGCCTGACTCTCGGGGCCATTGCCTGGCGCCTGCGCCGCCACGACGGCTGGTTCGCCCGCGCTCATTGAGAGGGGTTTGTGCTCGGCAACCAGGCGATTTTGACTTCGAATGTCATGCTCGCGGCTCGTCGCCCTGCCAGCGGCTACGCAGGTCATCGAGGCGCTCCTGCTGGGTGTTTCCCTCCAGCGGCAGTTGGGGCACGGCCCCGTGGTATTGCAAGCGCAACCACAACCAGCCATCGAGTACCGGCCGCTCGCTGAAGCCCAGCGCCAGCCCCTCCTGCAAATGCGACCACAAGCGAAAATATTCGCAGCCGGTGGCCTGGCTCCAGCGCCAGGCATGCTGCTCCAGCAGGCAGGTTTGCAGGTTTTCCCGTTGCCGGGGGCTGAGGTCTTCCTCTGGCGCCAAAGGACGCACGGCAAGCCCCGGGTTGAGCAACTGCTGCCAACCCTGGCTGCCAATCGCCCGGTCAGCCCAAGTCCCGCCGAACCAGCGCAATTGACTGATCGGCCCCAACCAGCGAGTCAACTCCCCGGCATCGCAGGCATCGAAGAAGTAACTGGCGGTCTGCGGGTTGTAGTAGCTGAGCAGTGCCCGATGATGCAGGCCGAACGAGACCGTCAGCATGCGCCGCAAGTGCGCGAGCAATGGCGTGGCGCAAGCCTCACTGGTCAGCAACAAACCTTGCCATTGGTGTGCGTCGTGTCGACAAGTGTCCGCCAGTGCCGGGCAAGTCCGCAGGTCGACCAACACCGGACCGTGATCTTTCAGTGCATGCCATTCAGTCCCTTCGAACAATGAAAACTGCGACGCCTCGGCAAGAGTGCGTTGCAACGTCAAGCTCGCCTGCGGTGCGCCCGATCTGTCCAACAGCAACCATTGAGCGATCGGATCGGGCATGTGCACGTCGATCATGCGATGCCGCTCCAGCCAGGTTGCGTCAACGTCCGACAGGTACAGATCGTCTGCGCACAATGATTGAAACTACCGCCGCCGGGCAGCAGACAGAGCAACAGCAAGGGCTCGCCTGAACGCAACCAGTCCTGCACGCCTTCCGGCAGGACGTTGTCGACGATGGATGCCTGCGCCTGCTGCCCGGTGTCGTCACGGGCAGGCAGGTGAATGACGCCGGTAATCATCGGCTGGTCCGGATCGCCTTCGACAAAACTCACCACCACCTCCGCGCCCTCGCTCAGCGACCCGACGCCGACGGCTTGCAGTTCCGGCGCCAGCGGTAACCAACAGTGGCTCGGCGCTGCCCCCTCGCCTTGATAGACCCAGTCAAACTGCACCGCCACCGGTCGGGAAGGGTCGGGACGGGACTCATCGACATCCACCACCCATGCACGTTGCAGGCTGTGCATCAGGGGTTTATCCACACAACGGGGTGGCTCGAACGATGCCTGCCAATGCACCGCCCGCACATGATTGCTGTAAGGTACCCGCGGATCCTGACTGCCCTGATGCTCGACGTGAGTCAGCAACCACAGATGATTCCACTGGCGGACCGGATGACCGGACAACGGCATCAGCTGACCACTGCGCAGCGTCGGCAGGTCCGAGTGACCTTGCGCAGTCTGCGCGGTGCTGTCCACGCAACGCTGCACCTCGAAACGGCGCACAGCCGGTGGGCGGCCTTCGGGGCGGAAATCCACCGCCTGGCCCTTGCAGAAATGCCCTTGCCCATCGGCAAACACCAGGCAATGCCCGTGCGCCCGGTGCTCAAAGTGATAATGAAGCCGTTGCTGGGCGCACAATCGCTGGACGAATTGCAGGTCCGATTCGCGGTATTGCGTGCAGTAGTCGCGAAGCGGGTAATCACCCTGCAGCTCGAAGCGCCGCTGCTGTCCGACAATGCCGTGCTCCCTGAGCACTTGATCGAGAATCTGCGGCACTGTCCTCGCGCTGAAAATACGCCGGCTGAAGCGCTGCGCCAGACACGCCAGCCTCGGGCCGAGACGCACATGACAGAGTCTGAGCGTTGACCCATGGTCGCGTTGGACCAGTTCCTGCAATTGACCATGGACACGGTTGCCCTGCGGCCCGAAGTGCAGGGAAGCCGAACGGTACAACAGGCTGGCGAGGTCGAGCGCGGGGTCTTCGATCAGCAATTGCACGTCGAACACGAACGGCTCGCTGATGGCTTCTCTACCGGTAAAGGCCAGGACCTCGAAAGCGTCGGACAGACCTGCTACGTCCAGACGGAAGTCAGGTTCGTTGACTGGATCGAACATCGGCGATTCTCTACAGGAGGGGCGGCCGGGGATTCTCGCCGAGAGCCATGGCCGAGTAGAGAGGTGAAGTACAACTTAGGAAATGACCTACGCGAAAAGAAGACCAAATGACTTGGATAGCCGAGGACGTAGGCCGCTTCGCTTGAAAAAAGAGAAACGCCGCACCAGGTCATCTGAAATTTCCGCAGCGAACGGGAAATTTTCAGACAACCTGATGAGCGTGATGCTTACCTCAGGAAGACAGGTAAGAAGAACGGGTCAGGCCCAGGCGCAACGCATCGAGGAACTGGGTACGTTCGCTGGCACTGATGCGGGCACTGGCGCACTTGTCGCGGTAGTGAGTCATCAGTT
>NZ_RCNW01000220.1:0-1938 GCF_004307605.1 Pseudomonas sp. Sample_24 | reverse complement strand
ATTAGCAGGTGGACGATTTTCAACATTTTGATTGACTCACGTTAAGACGGCTCACAAGGAAGAGCTGACGAGGCACGGTTCGCTTCAGAACAATAGGAGGCGTTGGACACGTACCCGATATCAGCCTATGCGCGGCACCCGGAAAAATAGGCACCCACGACACGATGTCTATTTAACAGCAAAGCCGCAGGCTACTCAAATCAGGGCGTCCAGCGGTGTGTCGGGGACGATTTGTCGCGGGACCCCGGGCAATCCAGGGCTGCGATGCGACGACAGGCTTGCTAGAGTGGTCCTGCACCTGTTGGATGAAGTTCATCACCTTTAGGGGAAAAACATGGCAATCGATATCGGTATCAGTGAAGAGGATCGCAAGTCCATCGTCGAGGGGCTCTCGCGCCTGTTGTCGGACACCTACGTACTTTATTTGAAAACCCATAACTTCCACTGGAACGTCACCGGGCCGATGTTCCGGACCCTGCACCTGATGTTCGAGGAGCAATACAACGAATTGGCCCTGGCGGTCGATTCGATTGCCGAGCGGATCCGTGCACTCGGATTTCCGGCACCCGGTGCCTACGCCGTTTATGCACGGCTGTCTTCCATCAAAGAGGAGGAGGGCGTGCCTGCTGCCGAAGACATGATCAGGCAGTTGGTCGAAGGCCAGGAAGCTGTAACACGCACCGCTCGCGGCATCTTCCCGTTGCTGGACAAGGTCAGCGACGAGCCGACAGCCGATCTTCTGACCCAGCGTATGCAGGTTCACGAGAAAACCGCGTGGATGTTGCGCGCACTGCTGGACCAGTAACATCCGGGCGCGCGAACGGCACGGGGTGAGTGCTGTTCGCGCGTTTGTCTCCCTCGAAAGTGCGTGATGCTTGAATGAGTATTCGCTACCAATTGTAGGAAAAGCTCCGGAGTAGGACGCGCTCCATGATCTCCCCTCAACTGTTGGCTTCTCCTACGCGGATGGGCAAAAAGTCATCTGGATATAACGTTGTCCTCGCGGTTTTATAAGCACACAGATTGCGCTTATGGAAACCAGATATGGCAAAGGAGTGTCAGCGTTATGGTTTATGGAGAGAGGCGAAACGAAGGGTGGAGCGGTCCGGTTAAAGACTCAAGGATTGATCCGTTTGTCAGTGAATTCGATATGGGGCTGGTTCAGCCGTTGTCCCGATCGGTGCGTTTGAATGGTTTTGCAACGTGTATGCGGCTGGAGCAGGTTTACTGGGATATCTTGGCCCAGATGGCCAAAGCCAACTGCTGTTCGGTCAGTGCACTGTTGTCCCACCTTGATCGCGAGGTGCACTTGCGTCATGGCGGGGTGAAGAACTTCAGCGGGTTGGTGCGGGTGGTCTGTGTCGTGCACAGTCTCAAGGGCGGGAATTGCAGGGGCATGGCTTGACCGGTGGCGCTGAAAGGATTGCGTGTCGATCTGTGCAGTCTTACGGCTGCACAGGCTTCATTTAATGGATATAATCCCGCTCTTTGCCGCAAAACCCAGCGTGTGCGGTAGCAATCTGATCGCCGAGACAACCCCCATGCCGATGTACGATTACCAATGTGCTTCCTGTGGTCATCAGTTGGAAGCCATTCAAAAGATCAGCGATGCACCGCTGGTCGACTGCCCTGCCTGCCAGGCGCCAGAGCTGAAAAAGATGCTGTCCATGCCGGGTTTCCGCCTCAGCGGCACCGGCTGGTACGAGACTGATTTCAAGACCGGTTCCAAGAAAAATCTGGCCGGCGGCGACAAAGCTGACTAGGTTCAGAGCCTGGCTTGAACGACACGCGCGAGCCCTCGCACCCTATGTATGCGAGGCCTGCAACCGAATTTCGAATTACGAGAAGCGAAACCACTACCATGATGCGCAGCCATTATTGCGGCCAACTGAACGAAAGCCTGGAAGGCCAGGAAATTACCCTTTGCGGATGGGTTCA
>NZ_RCNW01000445.1:0-13903 GCF_004307605.1 Pseudomonas sp. Sample_24 | reverse complement strand
GTGACTGGATGAAAATCATCATCCTCGGCGCAGGGCAGGTCGGCGGTTCGCTGGCGGAACACTTGGCCAGCGAGGCCAACGACATCACGGTGGTCGATACCGACGGTGAGCGCCTGCGCGACCTCGGCGACCGGCTGGACATCCGCACCGTCCAGGGCCGCGGCTCATTCCCGACCGTGCTCCGTCAGGCCGGGGCCGATGATGCGGACATGCTGGTCGCCGTGACCAACAGCGATGAAACGAACATGGTCGCCTGCCAGGTCGCCCACACGCTGTTCCACACCCCGACCAAGATCGCCCGGGTGCGCGAGGCTGCCTACCTGACCCGCGAAGAGCAGCTGTTCCAGAATGAAGCGATTCCGGTGGATGTGCTGATCAGCCCGGAACAAGTGGTCACCAACTACATCAAGCGCCTGATCCAGCACCCCGGAGCCCTGCAGGTGATCGACTTCGCCGAAGGCAAGGCGCAACTGGTGGCCGTGCGCGCTTACTACGGTGGGCCGCTGGTGGGCCAGCAATTGCGGCAGTTGCGTGAGCACATGCCGAACGTCGAAACCCGCGTGGCCGCGATTTTCCGCCGCGACCGGCCGATCCTGCCCCAGGGCGACACCGTGATCGAGGCCGACGACGAGGTGTTTTTCATCGCCGCCAAGGCGAACATTCGCGCCGTGATGAGCGAAATGCGCCGTCTCGACGAGACCTACAAACGCATCGTCATCGCCGGTGGCGGCCAGATCGGCGAGCGCTTGGCCGAAGCCATCGAAAGCCGCTATCAAGTGAAGATCATCGAGATGAACCCGGCACGTTGCCGTCATCTCTCGGACCACCTCGACAGTACTGTGGTCTTGCAAGGTAGCGCCTCGGACCGCGACCTGCTGATGGAAGAAAACATCGCCGACGCCGATCTGTTCCTGGCGCTGACCAACGACGACGAGGCCAACATCATGTCGTCGCTGCTGGCCAAGCGTCTGGGCGCCAAGAAGGTGATGACCATCATCAACAACCCGGCCTACGTCGACCTGATCCAGGGCGGTGACATCGACATCGCCATCAGCCCGCAACTGGCGACCATCGGCACCTTGCTGGCCCACGTGCGACGGGGCGATATCGTCAGTGTGCACTCACTGCGCCGCGGTGCGGCCGAGGCCATCGAAGCCATCGCCCATGGCGATGCAAAATCGAGCAAGGTGATCGGCAAGGCCATCGAGAACATCGGGCTGCCACCGGGTACAACGATCGGCGCGATCATCCGCGACGAAGAAGTGATCATTGCCCACGACGATACCGTGATCAAAACCGGTGACCATGTAATCCTGTTCCTTGTGGATAAAAAGCATATTCGCGATGTGGAAAAGCTGTTCCATGTAGGGTTGAGTTTCTTCTGACCCTGCTTTTTTGTGGCGAGGGAGCTTGCTCCCGCTCGGCTGCGCAGCAGTCGCAAAACCTCTGATCGCGATTTATCAGACATAGCCAGGTAGCTCTTAAGCGACCGCTTCGCGCTCGAGCGGGAGCAAGCTCCCTCGCCACAGAGCTGTCTACTCTCAAAGGAAAAGTGTCCATGATCGAATCCCTGGAAAAAATGCTCGCCAAGGGTGTGGATAACTCTTTACTGCGCTTCGGCCTGGGCAAGGGTTATCTGGATCTGGGGGAGAACGCCAAGGCGGCGGAGCATTTTCAACGCTGCGTCGATTTCGACCCGAAGTATTCGGCGGCGTGGAAGCTGCTGGGCAAGGCGCATCTGGCACTTGGGGATCACGCGGCTGCGCGCCAGGCTTGGGAGAAGGGCGTGGAAGCCGCTCGCAACCATGGCGACAAGCAGGCCGAGAAGGAAATGACTGTGTTTATGAAAAAACTGGACCGAGCCGATCAGAGATAGCGCAAGCCAATCCCTTCGACATCCACCTGCACCACTTCCATGCGCACTCGCGGCGCGCCTGTGGGCAAGTCCTGCACCTGGCCGTAGACCACCGCACCTTTAGGCAAGGCCGCCAGTGCCGGGTGCTTGACGTAGACACCCGTGTGCGAAAGATTGCGCGTCTGGCCCAGGCATTCGCCGAAGCTTTCGTGGGTGATCTTGATGCGAAATGATTTGCGCTGCTCGGACATCTTTTTGCGCCCTTGAAAATCGATTGTGGATAATCCAGACCTGTAGGAGCGAGGCTTGCCCGCGAAGAGGACCTCGCCTTCAATATCGATTGTCGGCTGACAGTCGCCTTCGCGGGCAAGCCTCGCTCCTACAGGTTATCCACAGAGTGTGCCAACTGCGTCAGTACCAGCGCGCTTCACCGGGTGGGCGCTTCTTGAAACGCTTCATGCTCCACATGTACTGGCTCGGATAAGCCCGCACATAGCGCTCGACAACCTGGCTCATGGCCGCGCAGGACTCTGCGGTGTCGGTGCTGTACATGGCCTCTGGCGCAGCTTCGAGGATCACTTTGTAACCCGAACCATCCGGCAGCCGCAGCGCATGCAGGAAAACGCCGACCGCTTTGCCGCCTGCGAGCATGTTCGGTACAAACTTGCTGGTCAGCGCCTGGGTGGCGAAGAACGGCACGAAGATCCCGGCGGATTCGGCCGGTTCCGGGTCAGCCGGAATGCCCACCGCACCACCTTTGCGCACTTCCTTGATGACGCTGAGGATGCCTTCCTTGGTCGAAGCGGCAACCTTGTTGCCCAATTGCACTCGCTGCTTTTGCAGCAATTCGTCCACCGCCTTCAATTTTGGCGGCCGATAGAAAATGATCGGCTTGCACTGGCTGCAATAGAAGTGGTTGAGCACTTCCCAGTTACCCAGATGGCTGGTGATGCCAACCACGCCCTTGCCCGACGCCAATGCGTCCTTCAAAACATCCAGCCCTTCTACCTCGCGCACCAGATCGATCGAGCGCTGGGCCGGCCAGATCCAGGCGCAGGCGCTTTCAGTCAGGGATTTGCCGATGTCTTTCAGGCTTTGGCCGACCAGCCGCTCACGTTCGGCGGGGTCCATGTCCGGAAAGCACTTGGCGAGGTTGATCCGTACGACATCGCGGGAGCGGTTCGGGGTTTTCCACATGACCCAGCCGATCGCCGAGCCCACGGCCTGCACGGCCCGCCACGGGAGCAGGGCAAACAGCCGCAGAGCGCCTACCAGCAAGGCGCCTTTAAACTTATCCACAGGTCACTCCTGATTTTGTGCTGTGCGCGAGGCGGTCATTCTAACCGCCGTTCGCCAGCATCGCGTAACGATCGCAATCCTTGGTGTGGTCCATGACCATGCCGCTGGCCTGCATCAAGGCGTAGCAAATGGTCGGCCCGACAAAGGTGAAACCGGCTTTTTTCAGGCCTTTGCTCATTTCCACGGCGGTCGGCGTCACGGCGGGGACTTCACTGCGATCCCTGAAATGGTTGATCACGGGCTTGCCTCCGACAAAGGACCAGAGAAACTCCACCGGGTCCTCCAGCGCCAGCCAGGCCTGGGCGTTGCGCCGGGCCGCATTGAGTTTGAGGCGATTGCGAATGATCCCCGGATCGAGCATCAATTCATCGATTTCCGCGTCGCTCATCTGCGCCACGCGCTGCACGTCAAAACCGAACATCACCTGTCGGTAATGCTCGCGTTTGCGCAGCACGGTGATCCAGGAAAGGCCGGCCTGGAACCCTTCGAGCAAAAGCAACTCGAACAAACCCTGCGCATCGCGTAGCGGCGTGCCCCACTCCTGATCGTGATAAGCCATGTACAGCGGATCTTCGGAACACCAAAAGCAGCGTGGCATAAGGCTCCAGGGGGCGTGCGCAGCAATGAATCGGGTATACTCCCGCTCTTTAAATCGCAGCCCAAGAAACAGGTGAATTTCGTGAGCCAGCCTACGCCAGCCGTGCGTACCTTCCAAGACTTGATCCTCGCCCTCCAGCAATACTGGGCCGAGCAAGGTTGTGTGGTACTTCAGCCCTACGATATGGAAGTAGGCGCCGGCACTTTCCACACCGCAACATTCCTGCGCGCCATTGGCCCGGAAACCTGGAACGCCGCCTACGTACAGCCAAGCCGTCGCCCGACTGACGGCCGCTACGGCGAAAACCCGAACCGTCTGCAGCACTACTACCAGTTCCAGGTGGTCCTGAAGCCGAACCCGGACAACTTCCAGGAACTGTACCTGGGCTCCCTCAAGCACGTCGGCCTGGACCCGCTGGTCCACGACATCCGTTTCGTTGAAGACAACTGGGAATCGCCGACCCTCGGCGCCTGGGGTCTGGGCTGGGAAGTCTGGCTCAACGGCATGGAAGTGACCCAGTTCACTTACTTCCAGCAAGCGGGCGGCATCGAATGCTACCCGGTGACCGGCGAGATCACCTACGGTCTCGAACGTCTGGCCATGTACCTGCAAGGCGTGGACTCGGTCTACGACCTGGTCTGGGCTGACGGTCCGTTCGGCAAGGTGACCTACGGCGACGTGTTCCACCAGAACGAAGTGGAACAGTCGACCTACAACTTCGAACACGCCAACGTCGAGAAGCTGTTCGAGCTGTTCGATTTCTACGAAAGCGAAGCCAAGCGCCTGATCGAGCTCGACCAGCCGCTGCCGTTGCCGAGCTACGAAATGGTGTTGAAGGCTTCCCATACCTTCAATTTGCTGGATGCGCGCCGGGCCATCTCGGTGACCGCGCGTCAGCAATACATTCTGCGTGTGCGCACCCTGGCGCGTTCCGTTGCGCAAGCCTACCTGCTGGCTCGCGCCAAGCTGGGCTTCCCGATGGCGACCCCGGACCTGCGTGACGAAGTACTGGCCAAGCTGGAGGCTGCACAATGAGTGCTCTGGATTTTCTGGTTGAACTGGGCACCGAAGAACTGCCACCCAAGGCCCTGAACACCTTGGCCGAAGCGTTCCTCGCCGGTATCGACAAGGGCTTGCAAGCTGCCGGCCTGAACTACGAGACCAAAACCGTTTACGCCGCGCCACGTCGCCTGGCGGTGCTGATCACCTCGCTGGCCACCCAGCAGCCGGATCGCAGCATCAACCTCGATGGCCCGCCACGTCAGGCCGCATTCGATGCCGAAGGCAACCCGACTCAGGCAGCACTGGGTTTTGCCAAGAAGTGTGGCGTCGACCTGAGCGAAATCGATCAGAGCGGCCCGAAACTGCGTTACAGCCAAAGCATCGCCGGCAAGCCGACCGCGAGCCTGCTGCCGACCATCGTCGAAGATTCCCTGAACGACCTGCCGATCCCGAAACGCATGCGTTGGGGCGCGCGCAAGGAAGAATTCGTTCGTCCGACCCAATGGCTGGTGATGCTGCTCGGTGACCAGGTCATCGATTGCACCATCCTCGCCCAGAAGGCCGGTCGCGACTCCCGTGGTCACCGCTTCCACCACCCGGAAAGCGTGCGTATCGGTTCGCCGTCCAGCTACCTGGCCGATCTGCGTGCCGCTTACGTGTTGGCCGATGCCAACGAGCGTCGCGAGATCATCAGCAAGCGCACCGAAGAGCTGGCCACCCGTCAGGAAGGCACGGCAATCGTTCCGCCAGCCCTGCTCGACGAAGTGACTGCGCTGGTCGAATGGCCGGTGCCGCTGGTGTGCTCGTTCGAAGAGCGCTTCCTCGATGTGCCGCAAGAAGCGCTGATCACCACCATGCAGGACAACCAGAAGTACTTCTGCCTGCTGGATGCCGACGGCAAGTTGCTGCCTCGTTTCATTACCGTGGCCAACATCGAAAGCAAGGATCCGCAGCAGATCATCGCCGGTAACGAGAAAGTGGTTCGCCCACGCCTGACCGACGCCGAGTTCTTCTTCAAGCAAGACAAGAAGCAGAAACTCGAAGACTTCAACCTGCGCCTGCAGAACGTGGTGTTCCAGGAAAAACTCGGCAGCGTCTACGACAAGGCCGAACGTGTTTCCAAACTCGCCGCTTACATCGCAGCTCGCATTGGCGGCAACGCCTCCTGGGCTGCCCGTGCAGGCCTGCTGTCGAAGTGTGACCTTGCTACCGAAATGGTCGGCGAGTTCCCGGAGATGCAAGGTGTCGCCGGTTACTACTACGCCCTCAACGACGGCGAGCCGCAAGACGTCGCACTGGCGCTGAACGAGCAATACATGCCGCGCGGTGCCGGCGCTGAATTGCCGAGCACACTGACCGGTGCGGCCGTGGCGATTGCCGACAAGCTCGACACGCTGGTGGGCATTTTCGGTATCGGCATGCTGCCAACAGGCAGCAAAGACCCGTACGCACTGCGCCGTGCTGCGCTGGGCGTGCTGCGTATCCTGATCGAGAAAAAACTCGATCTGGACCTGAACGACGCCGTGGCTTTCGCCGTGACCGCGTTCGGTGCCAAGGTCAAGGCTGCCGGTCTGAACGATTCGGTGCTGGAGTTCATCTTCGATCGCCTGCGTGCACGTTACGAAGACGAAGGCGTCGATGTCGCAACCTATCTGTCGGTACGTGCCCTGAAGCCGGGTTCGGCCCTGGACTTCGATCAGCGTGTGCAAGCCGTGCAAGCCTTCCGTCAATTGCCGGAAGCCGCGGCCCTGGCGGCGGTGAACAAGCGTGTGTCGAACTTGCTGAGCAAGGTCGAAGGCTCCGTTCCTACCGTAGTGGAAGCCAAGTACTTCGACAACGCCAACGAGTTCTCCCTGTACTCGGCGATCCAGCAGGCAGACCAGGCTGTCCAGCCGATGGCTGCGGCCCGTCAGTACAGCGAATCACTGGCACGTCTGGCGGCGTTGCGTGAGCCGGTGGATGCGTTCTTCGAAGCCGTGATGGTCAACGCTGACGACGCCAACGTGCGCGCCAACCGTTACGCATTGCTGGCGCGCCTGCGCGGCTTGTTCCTCGGCGTTGCCGATATTTCGCTGCTGGGCTGAGGGGCTGCTGTTGAAACTGCTGATTCTCGATCGCGACGGAGTGATCAATTACGACTCCGACGCTTACATCAAGTCGGTGCAGGAGTGGATTCCACTTCCCGGTTCGATCGAAGCCATTGCGCAGTTGAGCAAGGCCGGCTGGACGGTAGCGGTTGCTACCAACCAGTCCGGCATCGCTCGCGGCTATTACGACATCGCCACCCTGGATGCCATGCACGAGCGCTTGCGCTCGCTGGTGGCGGAGCAGGGCGGTGAAGTCGGCCTGATCGTCTACTGCCCGCACGGGCCGGACGAAGGCTGCGATTGCCGCAAGCCAAAACCCGGGATGCTCAAAAGCATCGCCGCACATTACAACGTATCGCTGACCAATCTCTGGTTCGTCGGCGATAGTCTCGGTGACCTGGAAGCCGCCAAAGCCGTCGATTCACAGCCAGTTTTGGTAAAGACCGGGAAAGGCGCAAAGACGCAGGGCTTGACCCTTCCGGTAGGCACATTGATTTTTGACGATCTGGCGGCGATTGCCGCAGAACTTATCCACAATTAGAGTGCTTCTGATATTTCCTGATAAAGGATTGGTCAGGAGTGCGATTTATACAGGCGGGTATTGCCCGCAACGGTAAACGTCACCATGTCGATATTGCAGGCCATCAGAACCTTTCTCTTTTACCTGCTGCTGGGCACCAGCTCTCTGCTGTGGTGCAGCCTGAGTTTTTTTATCGCGCCCTTTTTGCCGTTCAAGGCGCGTTATCGCTTCATCAACGTTTATTGGTGCCGCTGCGCCTTGTGGTTGAGCAAGGTGTTCCTGGGCATTCGTTACGAAGTGAAGGGCGCACACAACGTGCCGGATCGTCCCTGCGTAATTCAATCGAATCACCAGAGCACTTGGGAGACGTTTTTTCTCTCCGCTTATTTCTCGCCACTGAGCCAGGTACTCAAGCGTGAACTGCTCTATGTGCCATTTTTCGGTTGGGCCATGGCCATGTTGCGTCCGATCGCCATCGACCGCGACAACCCGAAAGCCGCCCTCAAACACGTGGCCAAGAAGGGCGACGAACTGCTCAAGGACAACGTCTGGGTACTGATCTTCCCTGAAGGCACACGCGTTCCCTACGGCACCATCGGCAAGTTCTCCCGGGGCGGGACTGCGTTGGCGGTCAACGCCGACCTGCCGGTGCTGCCGGTTGCGCACAATGCCGGCAAGTTCTGGCCGAAAGCCGGTTGGGCGAAGAAGCCCGGCGTGATTACCGTGATCATCGGCGAACCAATGTATGCCGAAGGCAGCGGGCCACGCGCCATTGCTGATTTGAACGATCGGGTGCAGGCCTGGAACGAGCAAATGCAAAGGGAAATGGGCTCACTTCCGCCGGCGCCAAATGCACCGGTTTCCACGGACTCGGTCGCTGTCTGAAATTCTGTGGATAAGCTGTGCACCGTTTTTCTCAAACGCCTACCGAATATTAAGTAACTTTCTGATTTCATTACATATTTTATAAAATGATAAAAATCATCAAACCGTGCATAAGTATTTTGCGGACGCAAAAAAACCGGCTGATATAGCCGGTTTTTTCATACCCGCGAAATCCCATGGCATTCACTCTTCCAACAAGGGGAAATCAAGCCGGAAACAGGTGCCTTCGCCAACCACGCTGGAGCATTCGATTCGCCCCCCATGTCGATCCACCACCGCCTTTACCATCGACAACCCCAACCCCACGCCGTCGGTACCCTGGGCAGAAGAGAAACGCCGATATTGACTGAATAATTCGGGCAACTCCCTGGCGGCAATACCTTTGCCCTGATCGACGAGTTCACAGGTCAACCAGTCGCCGCTGTGCCTGACCTGCAAACTGACTCGCGTTCCCGTTGCACTGTATTTGATCGCATTCTCCAAGAGATTGAACAGCGCCCGAGTCAACAAAGCCTGATCCGCCATGAGCAGACTTTCCTGAGCGGCATCCTCGACCTGGTGCACCAGCTGGATCTGTTTCTGTTGCGCAAGGGGCAATGCCTGATCGAACACATCCAGCACCAGCATGGCAAACAAACTGGGCTGGAAGTGATAGGCATCGGACTCAGCCCTGGCCAATTGAACGAATCCGTCCGTCAGATCCAGGGCTCGACGCACCTGAAGCTCAATCTGATCGAACAGTTGCGTGTCGCCGCCTACCTGATGACGATGCACATCCAGCAGCGCAAGAATGGCCGAGTGAGGCGCGCGCAAATCGTGGGACAGAAAACGCAACATGACAGTCCGTTGCTCTTGCGCTTCGCGCTCAATACTCAGGTCAGTCAAGCTCCAGAGCCAACCGACGGGCGTTTCGACGTCTGTCGGTAACAAAGCAGCGCGTTCCAGGCGCAAGCTGCGTTCTCTGACGTCACGGAACTCCAACATCGGCAGTGTGGATAATTGCGAGGCGGGGCCATGGTTCACCCCGGGGTAACCGAGCTGTACCAACTGTTCAATGACGCCTTCCCCCACCAAACTGCCGCCAAATAGATCGCGGGCTTTGCGGTTACCGAGCAATATTTGCCCGTTAGGGTCACTGATCAACGTGGCTACAGGCAAATATTCCAGTCCATCAGCGATGAAACGGTGGGTATCGCGGGTCCGGCTCATGGCTTGTTCAAGCGCCATCACTTGCTTCTGCAAGCGATCCCCGCTCGGAAACTGTGTGCGGCGGCGTTCCGGAAATACTTTGGGTTCGCTGTCCAGTCGCGCCAGCTCCCAACCAAAATACCTCAACACCACACTGAGCCGCCGCCAGTTCCAGATCAAATAAGCCAGTAGCATGCTCAACAGCGCGGGGGTCGGGGACCACCATTTGCTCAACTCCGCGAGACCGGCGCTGGTCAGCAGCGTACTGAGCATGCCAATCAACGTCAGCCAGAGCGCCAGGCGCGGGCGCCACAGCAACAGACCGAGAACACAGGCCACCAGGCACACTGACAGAAGCGCGCTTAGGGCCGGTGATGAATCGTTCAGATTAATCTGCAGGCGATAGGACAACAGTGCAGTCAGCGGCAGGAGCACTAGACTGACCCACAACCACTCGCGCACCAATTGCCGAAATAATCGCTCAACCTGGCTTGGCTCACGGCTTTCCAGAAGACGAGGGCTATTCATGGGAAAAAGGGCAGGGCGGGGTGAATGGTTTCATAGATCTCCGATCTGACAACGTAGACCCAAGAATCATAGCGGACGTCGACACACCGCGGACCCCGAACTTCAACTGCCCCTGACAAGGAACCACCGCCTATGCGTGTCGCGATATTGGACGATGAGCCAGCCGAACTGCGCCGGGTCGAACAAACCCTGGAGCAGGTGGCGGACGGCGGCGAGCAACCCTGGTCACTCCACAGCTTCGAACGCGGTGAAGACCTGGTGCGACAACTACGCCGAGAAACCTTTGACCTGCTGATCCTCGACTGGCAATTACCCGATATCACCGGCTTGATGGTGCTGCGCTGGACTCGTGAACACATGGAAACACCACCGGCCGCCATCATGCTTACCAGTCGTGACGCAGAGAACGATATCGTCCAGGCCCTGAATGCCGGTGCCGACGATTACCTCAGCAAACCGTTTCGTCCCAATGAACTGAAAGCCCGGGTAGGCGCGGTTCTGCGTCGACACAGCCAGCAACGAGCAGCCACAGACGGCTTGAGCTTCAATGATCTGGTGTTCGATGATGCAGAACTGACCGTCACGCGTGATGGCAAACCGATCGTCATGACCGAGCGCGAATACCGTCTGGCGCACTGCCTGTTCAGCAACCTGGGGCGACCGCTGTCGCGGGACTACCTTTACGAACGCTTTTGGCCCCATGAAGAAATGTCCTCATCGCGCCCTCTGGATACGCACATCTATCGCCTGCGCAACAAACTTGGCCTGACGGCTGATCGTGGCTGGCAGTTGCTGACGATTTACGGGTATGGCTATCGACTGGAGAGTGTTTCGCCGGCGAGTGAGTGAATCGCGAATAATAAAAAAGGCCAACGCAATGCGTTGGCCTTTTTGTTGGCGCCGACCGGGATCAGAAGTCCAGGTTGGAAACCGCCAGGGCGTTGCTTTCGATGAAGTCACGACGGGGCTCGACCGCATCACCCATCAGGGTGTTGAAGATCTGGTCCGCGCCAATGGCGTCTTCGATGGTCACTTTCAGCATGCGGCGCGAGCCTGGATCCATGGTGGTTTCCCACAGCTGATCCGGGTTCATCTCCCCCAGCCCCTTGTATCGCTGGATGGTGTGGCGCTTGGTACTTTCGGCCATCAGCCATTCAAGGGCTTCCTTGAACTCGGTGACCTGCTTCTTGCGTTCGCCACGCTGGATGTACGCGCCGTCGTCCAGCAGCGTGCTCAGCTGAGCACCGAGGGAGACAACGGTTTTGTAGTCGTTGCTTCCGAAGAAGTCGCGGTTGAAGGTGACGTAATTCGACAGGCCGTGAGAGATCAGTTCGACCTCTGGCAGCCAGACGTTACGTTCACGGTCCTCACGCAGGCTGGCCTTGTACACCAGGCCCGACTTCTCGACGGTGCGCAGTCGCACTTCGTACTGAGCCAGCCAATCCTGCATCGCTGCGTGATCGGACAGTTGCTCCAGACTCACCGCAGGCAGGTAGATGAAGTGCTCGGTCAGCTCCTGCGGATACAGGCGCGACAAACGCTTGAGGGTCTTCATTACCAGACGGAAATCATTCACCAGACGCTCAAGGGCTTCACCGGAGATACCCGGGGCCTCTTCGTTCAGGTGCAGGCTGGCATCTTCCAGGGCCGACTGCGTCATGTACTCTTCCATGGCGTCGTCGTCTTTGATGTATTGCTCTTGCTTGCCTTTCTTCACTTTGTACAGCGGTGGCTGGGCGATGTAGATGTAGCCACGCTCGATCAGCTCCGGCAGCTGACGGAAGAAGAACGTCAACAGCAGGGTACGGATGTGCGAACCGTCGACGTCAGCATCGGTCATGATGATGATGTTGTGATAACGCAGCTTGTCGATGTTGTACTCTTCACGACCGATGCCGCAGCCGAGCGCGGTGATCAAGGTGCCTACTTCCTGGGAAGAGATCATCTTGTCGAAACGGGCTTTCTCGACGTTCAGGATCTTGCCCTTGAGGGGCAGAATGGCCTGCGTCTTGCGGTTACGTCCCTGCTTGGCCGAGCCGCCAGCAGAGTCACCTTCCACGAGGTACAGTTCGGAAAGGGCAGGGTCTTTTTCCTGGCAGTCCGCCAGTTTGCCCGGCAGGCCGGCGATGTCCAGCGCACCTTTGCGACGGGTCATCTCACGAGCCTTGCGCGCCGCTTCACGGGCACGGGCGGCGTCGATCATCTTGCCGACAACCAGTTTGGCTTCGTTCGGGTTTTCCAGGAGGAAGTCCGAGAAGTACTTGCCCATTTCCTGTTCGACCGCAGTCTTCACTTCGGAAGACACCAGCTTGTCTTTGGTCTGGGAACTGAACTTCGGATCCGGCACCTTCACCGAAATGATCGCGGTCAGACCTTCCCGGGCGTCATCACCGGTTGTGGCGACTTTGTGCTTCTTCGCCAGGCCTTCTGCTTCGATGTAGGTGTTCAGGTTACGCGTCAGTGCGGAACGGAAACCCACCAGGTGAGTACCGCCATCACGCTGCGGAATGTTGTTGGTGAAGCACAACAGGTTTTCGTTAAAGCTGTCGTTCCACTGCAAGGCGATTTCAACGCCGATGCCGTCTTCACGCTGGATGTTGAAGTGGAACACCTGGTTGACCGGGGTCTTGTTGGTGTTCAGGTATTCAACGAACGCGCGCAGTCCACCTTCATACTTGAACAGCTCTTCCTTGCCGCTGCGCTCATCCTTGAGGACGATACCGACACCGGAGTTGAGGAAGGACAGTTCACGGATCCGCTTGGCCAGGATGTCCCAGCTGAAGTGGATGTTCTTGAAGGTTTCGCTGGAAGCCTTGAAATGAATCTGGGTGCCGGTGGTTTCGCTGTCGCCGACGATCTTCATCGGTTCTTGCGGAACGCCGTGAACGTAAGTCTGTTCCCAGATCTTGCCACTGCGGCGCACGGTCAGGACCAGCTGTTCAGACAGTGCGTTTACCACGGACACACCTACACCGTGCAAGCCGCCGGATACTTTGTAGGAGTTGTCGTCAAACTTACCGCCGGCGTGCAGCACGGTCATGATGACCTCGGCTGCGGAAACGCCTTCTTCTTTGTGCACGTCTACCGGAATACCACGGCCGTTGTCGCGAACGGTGATGGATTCATCCGGGTGGATAATGATGCTGATGTCGTCGCAGTGGCCGGCGAGCGCTTCGTCGATCGAGTTGTCGACCACCTCGAACACCATGTGGTGCAGGCCGCTACCATCGTCGGTGTCGCCAATGTACATACCGGGACGTTTGCGTACGGCATCCAGGCCTTTCAGCACTTTAATGCTCGTTGAGTCGTACGTATTTTCTTCGCTCAATGCCTTCACTCCCGATGGTCGTGGGTCTGGGTGATACGGCCCTGTTCCACGTGGAACAGAGCGACTGGCGTTTCCGTCTGCCAGCCTTCCCTCAATAATTCGTGATCTACACAGGTGATGAACACCTGGCAGCGTAAGTCTTCCAACAAGCGGCAAAGCGCACGGCGATGCTGCTCGTCCAGTTCGGACGGCAAGTCATCCACCAGATAAATACACTGACCGCGTCGTGCCTGGCTCACCAAGTGCCCTTGAGCAATCCGCAAGGCACAGACCACCAACTTCTGCTGTCCACGAGACAAGATATCTGCGGCATTATGTGCGCCCAATCTGAGACGCAAATCAGCACGTTGTGGTCCGGCCTGGGTATGACCGATTTGCTGGTCCCGTTGCAGGGATCCGGCGAGCACAGTGCTCAGCTCACGGTCCTTATCCCAACCTCGGTAATAGCTGAGCGTTAAGCCCTCAAGCTCAACCAGTTCGCTCAAGGTCTGTTCAAAGACCGGTTTCAAGGCTTTGATGTAGGCGCGGCGGTATTCATCGATTTCAGCACTGGCCTGACACAGTTCCCTGTCCCAAACCGCTTGCGAAACGGCGTCAAGTGTACCATGCCGCA
>NZ_RCNW01000150.1:0-13952 GCF_004307605.1 Pseudomonas sp. Sample_24 | reverse complement strand
TATCCGGTGCTGCTCAAGGCCACGGCGGGTGGCGGCGGCAAAGGCATGAAAGTGGTCGAGGACGTCAGCCAACTGGCCGAAGCCCTGGCCTCGGCCCAGCGTGAAGCGCAATCGTCGTTTGGCGATTCGCGGATGCTGGTGGAGAAATACCTGCTCAAACCGCGTCACGTGGAAATCCAGGTGTTCGCCGATCAGCACGGCAACTGCTTGTATCTGAACGAGCGGGACTGCTCGATTCAGCGGCGGCACCAGAAAGTCGTCGAAGAAGCACCGGCGCCAGGCCTGAGCCCGGAACTGCGTCGCGCCATGGGCGAAGCGGCCGTGCGGTCGGCACAGGCCATCGGCTACGTCGGTGCCGGCACCGTCGAGTTTTTGCTGGATGCACGCGGCGAATTCTTCTTCATGGAGATGAACACACGCCTGCAGGTCGAACATCCTGTCACCGAAGCCATTACCGGCCTCGACCTGGTGGCTTGGCAGATCCGCGTGGCGCGTGGCGAAGCGTTGCCGATGACCCAGGATCAAGTGCCGCTGATCGGCCACGCGATTGAAGTGCGGCTGTACGCCGAGGACCCAGCCAATGACTTCCTGCCGGCAACCGGCCGCCTGGAGTTGTATCGCGAATCGACGCACGGCGCAGGCCGTCGCGTGGACAGCGGCGTCGAGGAAGGCGACGAAATCTCGCCGTTCTACGATCCAATGCTGGGCAAGTTGATTGCCTGGGGCGAGGACCGCGAACAGGCGCGCCTGCGGTTGCTAAGCATGCTCGATGAGTTCGCGATTGGCGGGCTCAAGACCAACATCAACTTCCTGCGGCGGATCATTGGCCACCCGGCCTTTGCCGCAGCGGAGCTGGATACCGGGTTTATTCCGCGCTATCAGGAACAGCTGTTGCCGACACCCGCGCCGCTCAGCGACGAGTTCTGGCAAAGCGCCGCCCAAGCGTTTGCCCTGAGCCAGCATCGTGTAGCGAGAGCTGACGACCCGAGTTCGCCATGGGCCAGCGGCAACGGTTTGCGCGCCGGCCTGCCAGCGCAAGTCACTCTGCACCTGAGTTGTGAAGGCCAGGATGAAGCGCTGACATTGGGCAGCATCGAGGCTCAACTGCGTGGCGAGCATTTGCTCACCGAACGCGACGGCGTGCGCCGCCAGCACCGGGCTATCCGTCGGGGTGACGCTGTGTATTTGCAATGGGACGGTGAACTGCGCCGCGTCGAGACGTATGACCCGATCAGCGCCGTTGAAGCCAGTCACAGCCATCAGGGCGGCCTGACTGCGCCCATGAACGGCAGTATCGTGCGGGTGCTGGTCGAGGTCGGGCAAACGGTCGAAGCCGGGGCACAACTGGTGGTACTGGAGGCGATGAAGATGGAGCACAGCATCCGCGCACCCCACGCGGGTGTGATCAAGGCGCTGTACTGCCAGGAAGGCGAAATGGTCAGCGAAGGCAGTGCGTTGGTCGAACTGGAAGAAGCGTGAAACGAAGATCGGTCCTACACCTTACCGGGACCGATCCGATCAAAACCTGGCGGTTGCCTGAACCACCACACCGATGATTCGACACTCTTCGGTGTATAGGGCTTTCGGATACGTCGGATTGAGCGGGACCAGGTAACGCTGCCCGCCCTCTTCGATCAACTTGCGAAAAATCGCCTCGTTACTGCCTTGCCACTGGGCAATAATCAGTTTGCCAGGCACCGCTTCCACGTCCGGGTCCACCAGGATCAGCATGCCCTCGGCAATGCTCAGGCCACTGGGCGCGGTCATCGCATCGCCCATCACGGTCAACCAGAACGCCGCACCTTGTGCGTGGTAGTCGGACAATTCGAAACGATACCTGGCCTGCTCGCCATCGCGCACCTCACTGGTTTCGCGCCAGTCACTGACCGGGTAACGGAAGTACGGGTTGTACTTCTGCGTCAGGCAAACCTCGTCGTCCTGCGACTCTCCCGGCTCCCTGATCACCAGCGCCACTTCCAGAAACCCCAGGCCCAGCGCCTGCAAGACCCGATTCATGTCCTCGATGCCTGGCTGGCGGCGTTTTGTCAGCCAATGCCCTACGCCACCCTGGGACATCCCGAGGCGCTCGGCGAGTATCTCTTGAGTGACCTTGAGCTCACTCATCTTGGCCTTGACCAATTCAATCCATTTATCCATGTGCGGCACGATACGTGGAGGGCTCCAGCCATCAAAACACAAATTGTAGTATTTAATTGATGGTCACAAATACAGATCGTACTAGGATGAATTCACGGATCTGAATCTATCACGGAGCTTGCCATCACCATGAACCAACCCGCCAACGACCTGCCCGACCTGCAAATCGACACTTCGCTCACTTCCGCAAAAGGCTCTGCCGCTGCACAGCGGGCACTGGACTATTACTTGAAACCAGCTGTTTCAGTGGAACAGGTCGAGGAGCGTTTCTTCGACGTGAACCGCAACATCAAGAGTGAAGAAGCGCTGGTTCATGCGTCGGATCTTTTACGATGTGCTGCCGCGACAGCCTTCGAGACAGCCAACCATCTGCAGGGTACAAACCGGGACCTGGCGTTTTCTGCGGTGCACATGATCGACATGGCCAGAGCCATGGTGGATCGATCGTTGGAATGTCACCAGAACGCTTGAAGCGAGGATGAAAAGAAGAGGACGGGAAAGAATTTTCCAATCGCGCAGATAAAAACGTTTGACTTGCAAACGAGAATGATTATTATTGCATCAACTGATCGCGAGATCAGTTGATGGCCCAGCGGACCTTAGGTCGGTCTCTGGACTATCTCCTCATCAGGCTAATCACGGTTTTTGACCCGGCTTTTTGCCGGGTCTTTTTTTTGCCAGTTTTCTGGCTTATGGCTTCAGGCTAATGAAGTCTTTGGGTGTCACAAATCGATGGCGCGGATGATATCAAAAGAATATTTGTTGGCAAGCGGTGCCTGTGATCATTAGGGCAAACCAATGGCAAATAGCACTTGAGAATCAATCGCACACTCTCTAAGCTGCCTCGGCGTCAAGGAGGACGCCCCCCTTGATGCCCCCAACGCCCTTTCAATACACGGCGATATGCGAATCCGTTCGCGGTTCGGTGCCTCCGCATAACACGCCCGATTCAGGATCGCGCAAGATGATCTGGCCCCGCCCGTAACTGGTGAGGTCGCAGGCAACTTCTACAGTGTGCCCACGACGTGCCAGCGCCGCCGCCATGTCCCGCGATGCATCCTGTTCGATCCCGACCTTCAGCCCGCCCAGCCACTGCCAACGCGGTGCATCGAGCGCCGCTTGCGGATTGAGACCGAAATCCACCAGGTTCATCACCATTTGCACATGGCCTTGCGGCTGCATGTAACCGCCCATCACGCCGAAAGGCCCCATCGCCTCGCCGTCTTTGCTGAGGAACCCGGGAATGATGGTATGGAACGTCTTCTTGCCCGGAGCCAGGCAATTGGCATGACCTGGATCGAGGCTGAATTCTTCGCCACGGTTCTGCAGGGCGATACCACTGTCGGGCAACACCACGCCGGAACCGAAACCGTGGTAGTTGCTCTGGATGAATGAAACCATGTTGCCTTCGGCATCGGCGGTGGCCAGGTAAACAGTGCCGCTGGCATGGGGATCACCCGGTTGCGGCGCGACGGCGCGCTCGCCGATCTGCGAGCGTCGATGAGTTGCATAGTGATCGCTCAGCAAATCATCGACCGCCACACGCATGTGCTGCGGATCGGTGATGTAGTGCAAGCCATCGCTGTAGGCGAGCTTCATGGCTTCCAGTTGACGGTGCCAGGTCTGTTGACTGTCGCGGTGATCGAAGTCAAAGCCCTCGAGAATCTTCAATGTCATCAACGCCACCAGCCCCTGCCCGCTCGGTGGGATTTCCCAGACATCGACTCCGCGGTAATTGACCTTGATCGGCTCGACCCACTGCGCGCGGTAGTCCTGCAAGTCGCTGGCGCGCAAATAGCCACCCGTGGCCCGCGAGTGCGCGTCAAGCCGTTGCGCCAGTGCACCGCGATAGAAGCTTTCACACGCCGTGGCCGCCAGCTCGCTCAGCGTGCGAGCCTGGGCCGGGTTGCGGAACACTTCACCGGCTCGGGGCGCACGGCCATCGATCAGAAAAGTCTCGAACCAACTTTCAAGTGCCTCACAGCGATCAGGTGAGAAGTCTTCCAGCGCGGTTTGCCATTGCAGCGCAACCACCGGCGACACGGGAAAACCATCGCGCGCCAGGCTGATCGCCGGTTGCAGCAAGTCGGCAAACGGCAGCCGGCCGAAGCGCGAGGACAACTCCGCCCAGGCTGACGGGCAGCCCGGAACGGTGACCGGTGTCCAGCCATGCAACGGCATTTTTTCATGGCCGGCGGTTTTCACTGCCTCGATGCTCAAGGCTTGCGGGGCAGCGCCATTGGCGTTCAAACCGTGCAACTTGTTTTGCGTCCAGACCAACGCAAACGCGTCGCCACCAATACCGCAACCGGTAGGTTCGACGACCGTCAGCGCTGCGGCCGTGGCGATCGCCGCATCGATGGCATTGCCACCGCGGCGCATGATTTCGATTCCGGCTTCGGCTGCCAGCGGTTGCGAGGCGGCGACCATGCCGCGTTTGGCGAAGACACTTTGACGTTGTGAGGCGTAGGGATATTCATGGGCGGAAAACTTGAACATGGCAGGACTCACACAAAAGAAATGTTCGTAAAAGAACCCCGTAGGAGCGAGCCTGCTCGCGATGAACTGGAGAACGACGCGGGATGTCTGACTTGCCTCGTTATCCTTAACGTTTATCTCGAGCAGGCTCGCTCCTACAGCACTCGACTGAGAAACGCGCGGGTACGGGCGTGCCTGGGTTGACTGAAGATCTGCTCGGGCGGCCCCTGCTCGATCAGTTCGCCCTGATCGAGCACCACCACCCGGTCGGCGACTTCACGGGCAAAGCCCATTTCGTGGGTGACCACGACCATGGTCATGCCCTCCTCAGCCAGCTCCTTCATGACTTGCAGCACTTCACCCACCGTCTCCGGGTCGAGGGCGCTGGTGGGTTCGTCGAACAGCATCGCCTGGGGTTTCATCGCCAGCGCCCGGGCGATGGCCACTCGTTGTTGCTGACCACCGGACAGCATCGACGGGTAATGATCGGCCTTTTCCGCCAGCCCGACCCGCTTGAGCAGCGCCCGCGCCTGCTCCAATGCCGCCGCACGCGACACCCCCAACACCTGAATGGGCGCCTCGATGATGTTTTCCAGGGCCGTCATGTGCGGGAACAGATTGAAGCGCTGAAACACCATGCCGATGTCGCGGCGCTGACGTGCAATGTTGCGCTCCGAATCCCGTACCAGGCTGCCATCGGCCCGGGTGCGATAGCCCATCGGCTGACCCGCCACACGGATCTGCCCCGACTGAATGTCTTCCAGCAGATTGATGCAGCGGATAAACGTGGTTTTACCGGAGCCGGACGCGCCGATCAGCACCACCACTTCACCGCGCTTCACCTGCAGGGAAATGCCCTTGAGAATTTCCAGGTCGCCGAAGGACTTGTGAATATCCAGCGCTTCGATGACCAGCTCTTCACTCATGTGCGCCATCTCAACGCCCCCTCAGCAGTTTCATGGTGTGGCGTCCAAACATTCGGCTGGCGGCTGGCGCCGGGCGATCGGACTGACCGAAGCGTGTCTCCAGCCAACGCTGGAAAAAGCCCCAGAGCGTGGTCAACGCCAGGAAGTAGATGGCCACCACCAGATACAACTCGAACACGCGGAAAGTCGCCGAGGTCACCATTTGCGTGCTGAGCAACAACTCCTGCACCCCGATCACGCTGACCAGCGTGGTGTTCTTGAGCATCACGTTGAACTCGTTGCCCAGCGGCGGCACGATCACCCGGAACGCCTGGGGCAACACGATCCGGCGCATCAACTTGGGAAACGTCATGCCCAGGGACCGCCCGGCTTCGTACTGCCCCTTGTCCACCGCGCCGATCCCGGCACGAATGATCTCGGCCATGTAGGCGCCTTCGTTGAGACCCAGCGCGATGATCGCCGCCTGGATGTTGCCCGGCACGATGAACCAGCCGAGGTCCAGGTCTTCGAAACGGAAAATCCCGCCCGCCGCCAACGCGGTGTACAGAAACACGATCTGCACCAGCAACGGCGTGCCACGCATCAGCCAGACATAAAAGCGCACCGGGTACTGCAACAGCGGGTTTCTCGACAGCTTCATCAACGCAGCGATCAGCCCAAGCACACAACCGAGCAACATCGCTGAAACGCTGATCAGGCAAGTCAGCCAAAGCCCTGTCAGGTACACATCGCTGGGTTGCAGCAGGTACTGCCAGAACACATCCCAATTGAAGTTCATCAGGTTTTCCCTCAGTCCAGTTTGTCGCTATCGACATGCCATTTACTGAGGAGCGCGGCGTAACTGCCGTCGGCGCGCATGCCTTGCAGCACTTCGGTGAGCGCCACGGTCAACTGCGGATCGCTTTTACGCACGCCGAAGCCGGTGAGGATGCGGTTGAATGCCGGCACCGCCGACTGAAACAGATCCGGGGCCAGTTGCTGGTAATGGCCGGCAGACTCGACCGTGGTGCCGAAAGCGTCCACCTGGTTGATGCGCAAGGCCTGGAAGGCGTCGGCGTCGACGTTGTACACCACCAGTTTCATCGGCGGCTTGCCGGCCGCTTCGAGTTTTTCGTTCTCTTTGCCCAGCAGCACGCGGATAGTCGAACCGTTACTGACCGCGACCTTGAGCCCGGACAAATCTTCCAGCGTGTTCACCGACTTCGGATTGCCCTTGGGCACCACGATGGACTGGCTGGAATACATGAAGTTGACGATGTCGATCACTTCACGGCGTTCGGGTTTGTCGAACAGTTGGTCGACGATCATGTCGCACTGCTGCGCGAGTAATGCAGGGATCAGCCCGGCGAAGGGCGAGATGCGCCATTCGACTTTCTTGTTACCCAAACGCTGGGCAATCGCTTCGCCCATATCCACCTGAAGCCCGACCGGTTGTTGTTTCAGGTCAAACGACACCAGCGGCGGCGAATCCATGCCGGAGCAATAGACGATCTTCTCGCTCTTGCTTAATCGCTCGGGCAATTCGGGGGCGGCCATCGCCCATTGCGAACACAGACTCAAGGTGAACAGGGCAACTAACGCGCAAGGCTTGTGCATGTCATGACTCCAGTTGGCTGCAAATGCCCCCCTGTGCAGGAGGTGGTTGTTCTTCTATTGATGGGCTTCGAGAAACTGAATCAACCGCGGGATGGTGCCTTCGATGTGTTCGCACACCACTTCTGCGGCTTTGTCCGGATCGCCGGAACGCAGGGCGGCGACAATCGAGGCATGCTCATCCCGGGCACTGCGTGGCTTGTCGGCGTGTTGCAGCCACAGGCGCATGTGCGGTTCGATCACCGAATACAGCGCCGAAATCTGCCGCATCAACCGCGGGCGTTCGCTCAGGCTGCACAGGTACTCATGGAACGCGCGATGGCGGCTGACCCACTCGGCACCGTCCTCGCGGTAGTCGTCCATCTCGTCCAGCAGACGCTCCAGATGGCTGAAATGGCGCTCGGTCATCTTGCTCACAGCCACCCGGATCGCGAGCCCCTCAAGGGCGCTGCGCATCTCGAACACCTCACGCATTTCGTCGATGTTCAGGCCGCGCACAATGGCGCCGCGATTGGGCCGCAATGTCACCAGACCGTCAGCATCCAGACGGCGGAAAGCCTCACGCACCGGCATGCGGCTCATGCCGATTTCACCGGCGATGTCCTCGGCGATCAGCCGTTCGCCGGTGCGGTAACGACCTTTGCAAATAGCCTCCAGAAGAAAGTTGTAGGCCTCTTCCTCAGCAGTGACAGGCTGACGCTCGGTATAGGCAGGGGCGAATTTCATCGGTGCACCTTTTGTATTTTTGTATCCAATTATCCATAAAGCCAAAAAAGCATATTGCATGCCAAATTTGGCGCATGGTTTACAGGTGTTTGATTACACTGAAGTATCAGCCTTCAACAGGGCTGTATAAGGCTGAAGGGGCCGACCGGTAACGAGTTGAAATGCCCCAACCTGTCACCTGCCGGCCTCAAAATGGTGCTGGTGGTAACACGGATGATCGCTACGCTTCGATGGGCAGGCTTCGCAGCAAACCTTGAGTCGTAAAGCGCGCGGGCATCCTGGGTGGAAACGATCTTTGCAAGCTCCTAAGCCCTTGCTCTTGCGTGTAAAGTAGCCGCCATAAAAACCTGATCAGGAACCCGACCGTGGCCAAATCTTCCCTCGATATCAGCGCCAACTTCGACAGCGGCAACATTCAAGTCATCGACCTCAGTGACCCGCTCAAGCCGCTGCTGGCGATCCGCCCTGATAGCAAAAGCCACCATTTTCAATGGTTCCACTTCAAGGCCAGTGGCCTGCATGTCGGCCAGGAGCATTGGTTTCGCCTGAACAATGCCAGCCAGTCTTCGTACAACAAGGCCTGGGACGGTTATCAGGCAGTCGCTTCCTACGACCACGTCAACTGGTTCCGCGTACCGACCATCTTCGAAGGCGACTGCCTGCGCTTCTGCCTCGAAGCCACCCAGACCCACGCCTGGTTCGCCTACTTCGAACCCTACAGTCGTGGCCGTCACGACTGGCTGATTGAACAAGCACTGGCCAAGGCTGGCACCGAGTTGCTGGCCACCGGCAAAAGTGTCGAAGGTCGCGATATCCAATTGTTGCGCAAAGGCACCGGCGCCGAAGGCCAGCGCAAGGTGTGGATCATTGCCCAGCAACATCCCGGCGAGCACATGGCCGAGTGGTTCATAGAGGGTGTCATCGAACGCCTCGAACGGCACGACGACCCGGTGCTGAGCAAACTGCTGGCCAGCGCCGATCTGTATCTGGTGCCGAACATGAACCCGGACGGCGCCTTCCACGGTCACCTGCGCACCAACGCCATGGGCCAGGACCTCAATCGCGCCTGGCAGAGCGCCAGCCCGGAAATCAGCCCGGAGGTGTTTTTCGTACAGCAGCAGATGGAGAAGTATGGCGTCGATATGTTCATCGACGTGCACGGGGACGAGGAAATCCCTCACGTGTTCACCGCCGCATGCGAAGGCAATCCGGGTTACACACCGCGGATCGAAAAACTCGAAGAACATTTCCGCAGCCACTTGAAACGCACCACCAAGGATTTCCAGACCAAGTACGGCTACACCCGCGACGAACCGGGCAAAGCCAACATGACCTTGGCCTGCAACGCCGTCGGGCAGAAATACGACTGCTTGTCCCTGACGCTGGAAATGCCGTTCAAGGACCACGACGATCATCCGGACCCGTTGACGGGATGGTCGGGCAAGCGTTCGAAGCAGTTGGGCAAGGATGTGTTGACGACAGTGGCGGAGATGGTTGATTCGTTGCGTTGATCTACCCGGATGGCTGCATGCCCGGCATGCAGCCTTCAAGCCCTCAGTTACCCGCGATCTTTCCCTCGCAACATGCTGTCCAGCACCTCATCACGCCGAATCCAACCGTGAAACAACGCCGCCGCCAGGTGCAGCAGCACGGTCAGGAACAACAGATAAGCCAGATACCCATGCGCCTTGCGCAAGAACGCAAACACCTGCGCGTTCGCCGGCACAATCGACGGCAACTGCAGTGAGCTGCTGAGCATCACCGGTTCGCCCGACGCCGAAATCATCGCCCAGCCCAGTAATGGCAAGACCAGCATCAAGGCGTACAGCAACACATGCGAGGCTTTGGCCGCCAGCGCTTGCCAACTTGGCAGGTCCGCCGGCAGCGGTGGCTGCGTGGTGGAAAAACGCACCACCAGACGCACGATGACCAACAGCAGAATCGCGACACCCAAAGGTTTGTGCAGATTGATCAGCCATTCATGACGCTCGGACACCGAGGCGACCATGCCCGCGCCGATGAACAACATGGCAACAATCATCAGTGCCATCAGCCAATGCAGCAGGCGCGCCAAGGGAGCGAAGTGGTTGGGTTGGGTGCTCATTGCTGGGCCTCCTGTTTGGCGGCGGGCAACTGGCTGACTTCGCTGGTGCGACGCAGGTAGGAATTGGCATAACCGGCCGAGCGAGCGGCCAGCAACGGGTCGTCGGAACCTTCGATACCGGCGGGCAGTACCAGCGGGTCGTAGTTGATGTCACGGCATTCGCCGTTGAGTTGCGGCTGGGTTTTTTCCAGCACCAGCGTGCCCGCGTTCAACACTTTGCGTCCTTCAGGCCAGGCTTTGCTGGCGTCGTTCACAGGGTCGCCAGGATTGGCCAGGATGATGTTCAATTGCCAACGCAAGGGGCCGGCGGCGATGCGTTGCACCAGGTCTTTCTCGAGAAAATCGCTGCCCTCGGGCGCAGTGGCACCCGGCGCATCCTGCGCTACCGGCACCATGCTCCAGCGCACGGCCTGGCGTTGTCCGGCAGCGTTCACCAGATAAAACGCGTTGACGCTGTTATAGGTTTCGGTGACATAACTGGCTGACGGTTTGGCGGTCTTGATCCAGGCCAGGAACGGCGCGGCTTCCGGGTGCGAACCGAAGAACGCCGGCACTGCCGCGGGGTCCGGTTTGCCAGTTGCGGGCAGCGGTGACTGGGCCTGTTGCAATTGATAGAAGGCTTCGGGCGTGGCCACCGGGAACACCGGCATGCTGTTCATCCCGGTGCGCCACTGTTGGCCGTTGGCCTGATTGAAACGCAACGCCATGCTACGGATCGGCACGGCGCTGTCCGGCGCGTAGGGATTACCGGCCGGCAAGGCAAAACGACCGACCACCGGTGTCCGCGGCTCGTTGAATACTTGCGCGATGGAGTAACTGCGCGCTTCGCCGCTGCTCTCGAAATGGCCGATCACGCACACGCCTTTGGAATGGTTGCGACGGAATCCCGGGTGCACACCGTTGTTGGTCTCCAGCACATTGATCAGCTTTTTCGGCGTCAGGCGCTGTGGGTCAAAGGTGCCGTTGACGTAGGCAAATGCCCCGGCGACGACAGCAACGACCACGGCGATGCCAGACAGACGCAAGATCAGGCTTGCCGTGCTCAGGGGGGGCCGGTTGGGCGGTGATGATCGATCTACCATGAAAGACTCCAGGGCCATCGGCCACAAGTGAGAAGAATCAGGCAGACGAACCGCACGCCGGTTTATTCCAGTGTGCGGTATTTATTTTTTCCGGCGTGGAATAACCTCAAGCCCCGGTCGTCTCCCGACACACACAGCGTAGTGACTGGCCAGAACTTCATGAACGATATCGACGAACAACTGCGAGAAATCATCCCCAGATTGCGCCGATTTGCCGTATCGCTGACGCGCAACGCCAGCAGCGCCGACGATCTGGTCCAGGCCAGCCTGGAGCGTGCGCTGTCGAGTTGGGGCGACAAACGTGCCGACGGCGATTTGCGCGCCTGGTTGTTTTCGATTCTGTATCGACAGTTTCTCGATGCGCACCGACGTACCCGGCGTTATGCGCGAATGCTCGAATTTTTCACCGGGCGTGACGATGCGCAGCCTTCGGTGGAACGCACCGTGATCGCCCAATCGACCCTCGACGCCTTCGATCGACTGCCCACCGAACAGCGCGCGCTGCTGCTTTGGGTATCGGTGGAAGGCCTGAGTTACAAAGAGGTCGCCGAGATTCTCGACGTACCCACCGGCACCGTGATGTCCCGCCTGTCCCGGGCACGCCAGGCCCTGCGCCAACTCAGTGAAGGCGAAATCACCCGCCCCGCCCTGCGGAGACTCAAATGATCAGCATGCCCCCAAGCGAGCGCGACTTGCACGCCTACGTCGACCATCAACTCAGCGACGACGACCGACGTCTGGTAGAGGCGTTTCTCACCAGTCATCCGGACGTTGCCACCCAAGTGCGAGCCTGGCAGCAAGATGCCCAGCAACTGCGCGCAGCCCTGAGTGGCGTGTTGCAGCAACCGGCCAACCCGGAACTCGATCCCGCCATGATTCGCCTACGCCGCAAACGCCAATCGCGGCGCCACTTGGCCAGCGCCGCCATGTTGCTGATCGCCGTCAGCGTCGGCGGTTACAGTGGCTGGCAAGCCCGTGAGATGACTTTCACCAGCGCACAACTACCGATGACCGATGCACTTCAGGCCTATCGCCTGATTGCCCAGCAAGGGATATTGCCAGCCGACTACAAGGCCGGCGACGATGGCGATATGCAGGGCTGGCTTGACCGCTACTTCACCCAGGCCAATCGCTTGCCTGACCTGTCGGGGGCCGGCTTCAAACCGGCCAGCGGGCGCTTGCTCAGCACCGAACAGGGGCCGGCGGCAATGGTGGTCTATGAGAATCAGGGCGGGCAGAAAATCAGCTTCTACGTGCGCCCGCCGGGACCGAAAAACTACCTGCTGCCCAGAGGCAGTCGCAGTGACGGCGGCTTGCAGGCCGAGTATTGGTCGGGGGGTGGCTACAACTATGCGATGGTCAGTCCGACCGATACGCCAGCCGCACAGATGCTCAGGCAAACCAGCCGGTTCTGATCCCCCCTGTAGGAGTGAGCCTGCTCGCGATAGCGGTCTTATAGTCACTGAAATGTTGACTGACAGAGCGCTATCGCGAGCAGGCTCACTCCTACAGGGGACGGTAGAGAATTCAAACCTGCCCAAACACCTGCGATGGCCGTCGCAATAGTGGATCAAACGGGTTGATTCGCGGACCGATCAACGCCGCTTCACGTTTGAGCATTTCGACCACCGTCGGCAAACGATCCGGACCTAATCGATCGCTCACGGTGGCCACACTCAACGCCGCCACTGCCCGCCCTTCGCGATCGAGAATCGGCACGGCCACCCCGGCCATGCCCTGCAACACGCCGGTGTTGCGCCCGGCGTAACCGAGCTTGCGCACGTTCTCGACTTCCGAGCGCAGGAACACTTCGTCGTACAAATGGAAATCCTTCAACCGCGGCAGGTTGTAGTGGATGACCGTGTCGCGCTCCTCCTCCGGCAGGAATGCCAGGATCGCCAGGCTGCCCTGACCCACGCCCAGCGCCACGCGCCCGCCGATATCACCGGTGAACGTACGGATCGGAAACGGCCCTTCACTGCGGTCCAGACAAATCGCATCGAAACCACTGCGCGCCAGCAAAAACAACGAGTCGCCCAACGATGCCGACAGCCGCAACAGTGACGGGCGCACCAGCTCACGCAGGTTGCCACTGTTACCTGCGCGGGCCGCCAAGGCGAAAAAATCCAGGCTCAGGCGATAACGTTTGCTGCGCGCGTCCTGCTCGACCATGCCCTCTTCCATCAGGCTGCGCAGCAAACGGTGGGTAGTCGGTTGCGACAAGCCGATGTGTTGGGCCAATTGCGTTACACGCTCCCCGCCTTCGACGGTGTCACCCAACGCACGCAGCACCGCAAACAACCGTGAGACGGCGCCGACACCGACTTCATTTTTGCTTTCATTCCGGTCAATGGAATCTGACATGTAGTTTCTCGACAATTAATTTACTGATCGAATAAAACTGAAAATAGTTATCGCCTCAGTGAAATAGGCCATTGAGCCCATCCTAGTCTTCGTCCTAATCTGCGTCCAGACAGGGGCGATTCGAACAACAGCGGCAGCCGACTCAAGTCGAGCGCCAACGCACCCCGCAACAATCTTTCGTATCTGCCCATACAAAAAAGCGCGCCTTCGGGCGACGCATAACAATCCCAGGTGGAGGCGCAGTCATGGCTTTTGTGCAACTTGAAAAACTCGGCAAACGCTACGGTGACATCGACGCCGTGGTCGCCACCGACCTCTCGGTGGAAAAAGGCGAATTCGTGTCCCTGCTCGGCCCTTCCGGGTGCGGCAAAACCACCACCCTGCAAATGATCGCCGGCTTCGTCGAAGTCACCAGTGGGCGCATCGTGCTCGATCGCCGCGACATCACCCACGCCAAACCCGCCAGCCGTGGCCTGGGCGTGGTGTTCCAGAGTTACGCACTGTTCCCGCACATGACCGTCA
>NZ_RCNW01000164.1:0-14310 GCF_004307605.1 Pseudomonas sp. Sample_24 | reverse complement strand
CTGGCCGGTGCCTTGCAGCGCCGGAGCCTGGACCAGATAAGGCGTGTAAGCCTCTTCGTAACCGTGCTCGGTGACGTGCAGGTTGATCATGAACTGCGCCAGGGCGCGATGCAGACGGGCAATCGGGCCACGCAGCAGGGCGAAACGAGCGCCGGACAGCTTGGCGGCGGTTTCGAAGTCCAGCCAGCCGAACTTCTCGCCCAGTGCTACATGGTCCTGAACCGGGAAATCGAAGGCAGTCGGGGTGCCCCAACGGCGTACTTCGACGTTGCCGTCTTCATCTTCACCGACCGGCACCGATTCGTGCGGCAGGTTGGGGATACCCAGCAGGATCGAGTCCAATTCGGTCTGGATCGAGTCCAGTTCGACTTTGCCGGCGCTCAATTCACCCGCCATGCGCTCGACGTCCGCCATCAGCGGCGCGATGTCTTCGCCGCGCTGCTTGGCCTGACCGATGGATTTGGAGCGCGCGTTACGTTCGGCCTGCAGTGCTTCGGTGCGGGTCTGGACGGTCTTGCGCTGTTCTTCCAGCGCTTCGATGCGCGCGACATCCAGGGCATAGCCACGGGAAGCCAGGCGGTCCGCTACGTCCTGAAGGTTGCTACGTAACAGTTTGGAATCGAGCATGTCGGTCTCTCGTTATCAAAGTTTGGTCAAGGACAGGCCGGCCCAGGTGGCGAGCAGCCCGCCGAATACGCTGATGGCCGCATAGCCCAGGGCCAGCGGCACTTGCCCGCTTTCCAGCAAGCGCACCGTATCCAGTGAAAAGGATGAAAAAGTCGTCAGCCCTCCGAGGAAGCCGACGATCAACCCGGCACGCACCTCGATGGGCACCTCCGGGCGAATCAAAAACAGACCGTATAGAACGCCGATCAGCAAACAGCCCACGATATTAACGGCCAGCGTCGCGGTATAGAAGTGCCGCGGCCAATTAGCGTTGATCCAGTTACCCGTAGCGAAGCGCAACAGCGTGCCGGCGATCCCGCCGACGGAAACCGCGATTATCAATGGGACCACTATTTTCTCCGCTGCCTGGGGCTTAAACGGTCGAGTTTCGCCAGATGACTGAGCTTTTCGCCGATTTTCAGCTCAAGGCCCCGGGGCACCGGCTGATAGAACGGAATAGGGTCGAGTTCTTCCGGGAAATAGTCTTCCCCGGCGGCGTAGGCATCGGGTTCGTCGTGGGCATAACGGTACTCGTCGCCGTAGCCCAATTGCTTCATCAGTTTGGTCGGCGCGTTGCGCAGGTGCAGCGGCACTTCCAGCGAGCCGTGTTCGGCAGCCGCGCGCAATGCGCTCTTGAAACCCATGTACACCGCGTTGCTCTTAGGCGCGCAGGCCAGATAAGTGATGGCCTGGGCCACCGCCAATTCACCTTCGGGACTGCCAAGCCGCTCCTGCACTTCCCACGCCGCCAGGCACAGGCTCAACGCGCGCGGGTCGGCATTGCCGATGTCTTCGCTGGCCATGCGCACCACGCGCCGGGCCAGGTACAACGGATCGCAACCGCCGTCGATCATGCGCGCGAACCAATACAAGGCGCCGTCGGGATTGGAGCCGCGCACCGACTTATGCAGCGCGGAGATCTGGTCGTAGAACGCTTCACCGCCCTTGTCGAAGCGCCGACGTGTGTCGCCGAGCAGGCTTTGCAGCAGATCGGTGCCGATTTCGCTATTGTCTTCTGCCAGGTCGGAGGCGTTTTCCAGCAGATTGAGCAGACGCCGGCCATCGCCGTCAGCGGCCGACAACAACATCTGGAAGCCTTCATCACTGAGGGTCAGGTTGCGCTTGCCCAGGCCGCGTTCTTCGGTCAGTGCGCGGTGCACCAATTTGCGCAGCGCGGTTTCGTCGAGGCTTTTCAGCACATAGACGCGCGCGCGCGAAAGCAATGCGTTATTGAGTTCGAACGAAGGGTTTTCGGTGGTTGCACCGATGAAAATCAACGTGCCGTCTTCGACGTACGGCAGGAACGCATCCTGCTGGGACTTGTTGAAACGGTGCACTTCGTCAACGAACAGAATCGTGCGGCGGCCGTACTGCGCGGCCTGCTGCTTGGCGATTTCCACCGCCTGACGGATTTCCTTGACCCCGGCCAGCACGGCCGACACCGTTTCGAAGTGCGCCTCCGAGACTTCCGCCAGCAACCGCGCCAGCGTGGTTTTACCGACCCCTGGCGGCCCCCAGAAAATCATCGAGTGCAGGGCACCCTGCTCCAGGGCTTCGCGCAAAGGCTTGCCGCGAGCGAGCACGTGTTCCTGACCGACGTACTCATCCAGGTTGGTCGCACGTAAACGGGCGGCCAAGGGCTGAGCGATCGGGGCACTGCGAAACAGGTCCATCACGTACTGTTAAAACCTCGCTTTTTATTACGTAGTTCTCAAGTCTGGCGAAATCCTGTGGCGAGGGAGCTTGCTCCCGCTGGGGCGCGAAACACCCCCAAAATGGGACTGCTGCGCAGTCCAGCGGGAGCAAGCTCCCTCGACACACAAGCCCGCTCCCACAAGTTATGCGTCTTACTCCTGGATCACGTCCGCCCCTTTAGGGATGTCGAACTTGAATTTCGAAGCCGGGATCGGCTCGTTGGCCTTCACACCGGTAAACAGGATATTGGTGCGCTGGCCGACGCTGTCGATCAGTTGCATGTCATTGACCAAGCCGTTGCGGAACGACAAACGCAGGTTGTCGAACAGCGTGTCCTTGGTTTTCGGCTTCAGGGTGAAGTCAATCACCCCGCCGGCTTCCTTGGCGCTGATGTCAAAGCTCTGGCTGATCTTCGACACGTCACCGGACAACAGCAACGCCGGGGTCTGAGTCAGTCGCTGATCGAGGTTCTTGATGGTGACCTGCTCCAGATCCGGGTCCCAAAGGGTGACCTTCTTGCCATCGGAAACCATCAACTGTTCTTGCGGCGCGTCGGTGTGCCAGTAGAACAGGCCCGGGCGTTGCAGGGACATTTGACCTGCGGTTTCCTGCAACTGGGTGCCGCTGCCATCGAGGGTCAGCTGGGAGAAACGTGCGGTCAGGGTCTGGGATTTTTCCAGCAATTGAGTCAGGCGCGCCACGTCCTTGTCATCGGCGTGAGCCTGCAGCGTGGTCAAGGCCAGTACCGGTAGCAACAGCATGCGGATCAGACGCATGGGAGTCCTCATAACATTCGTGGGAGTGCGGGCGGCGCCTCGGGACGCCGCCCCTTTTCAATCTCGGATCAGTCGCGTACCGGGCCAGGGGCCAGGACTTCACGCGAACCGTTGGTATTCATGGACGTCACGACACCGGCCATTTCCATGGCTTCGATCATGCGCGCTGCGCGGTTGTAGCCGATTTTCAGTTTACGCTGAACCGCGGAAATGGAGGCACGGCGGCTTTCCAGAACGAACTGCACCGCTTCGTCATATAACGCATCGGCCTCGGGATCATCACCGTCGCCACCACCGCTGCTGCCCTCAAAGCCACTGCCGGCCTCTTCGACACCGTTGAGGATGTCGTCGTTGTACTCCGGCGCGCCACGCAGCTTCCAGGCCTCGACCACGCGATGAACCTCATCGTCGGACACAAAGGCCCCGTGGACACGGATCGGCAGACTGGTACCCGGCGGCATGTAGAGCATGTCACCGTGCCCCAGCAATTGTTCGGCGCCGCCCTGGTCGATGATGGTCCGGGAGTCGATCTTGCTCGACACCTGGAACGCCATACGGGTCGGAATGTTGGCCTTGATCAGGCCGGTGATCACGTCAACCGACGGACGCTGGGTCGCGAGGATCAGGTGGATGCCGGCAGCACGCGCCTTCTGGGCGATACGCGCGATCAGTTCTTCCACCTTCTTGCCGACGATCATCATCATGTCGGCGAATTCGTCGACCACCACCACGATGGTCGGCAGCTTTTGCAGCAGCGGCGCTTCATCATGGATGCTTTCGCGCTTGTACAGCGGATCGCTCAACGGCTCGCCAGCGTCCTGGGCTTCCTTGACCTTGGCATTGAAGCCAGACAGGTTGCGCACGCCCATTTTCGCCATCAGTTTGTAGCGTCGCTCCATCTCGGCAACGCTCCAGCGCAGGGCGTTCGCGGCGTCCTTCATGTCGGTGACCACCGGACACAGCAGGTGCGGAATGCCCTCGTAGATCGACAGTTCGAGCATTTTCGGGTCGATCATGATCAGTTTGGCGTCTTCCGGGCCGGACTTGAACAGAATCGACAGGATCATCGCGTTCACACCCACCGACTTACCGGAACCGGTGGTACCGGCCACCAGCAGGTGCGGCATCTTCGCCAGGTCAGTGATGACCGGCTTGCCGCCGATGTCATGACCCAGTGCCAGTGTGACCGGCGATTTGAAGTTGTCGTACTCGGGGGTCGACAGCACTTCGGAGAAGCGCACGATCTGCCGGTCTTCGTTGGGAATCTCGATACCGACCGTGGTCTTGCCCGGAATCACTTCCACCACCCGCACGCTGGTCACGGCCAGGGAACGTGCCAGGTCCTTGGCGAGGTTGGCGATGCGGCTGACCTTGACCCCGGCCGCCGGTTGAATTTCGTAACGGGTGATCACCGGCCCAGGGTGGATCGAATCCACAGTGACTTCGACGCCGAATTCCTTGAGCTTGATTTCCAGCAAATGGCCGACCGCGGCCAGGGATTCCGGCGAATAATTGAGTTGTTTCTTTTCCGCAGGATCAAGAATCGAAATCGGCGGCAAGGTGCCTTCCACCGCACTGTCGACGAACAGCGGCGCCTGTTTCTCTTTCTCGACGCGCTTGCTCGGGGCTGGTGGCTTGACCGGCGCCGGCGCAATCACCGGCGGCACCTGTTTCTCACGCTCGGACATGTGCTTGCTCAGGGCTTGCTCACGCTCGATCAAGCGCTCCTTGACCTTGGCCTGTTCGCGTTTATCGGTGACGGTTGGCGCGACCACGTCGTGCACGCGGTCGTCGACTTCACGCAATTGCGCCACCAGTTGCTTGCGCTCGGTACGGGCCGCCCACCAGCGGTTGGCTGCGCCCTGGAACAGCTCGAAGAGGTCGAGCGTGATCTTGCCGGTGACGTCCATCACCTTGAACCACGACAAATCGGTGAAAACGGTCAGGCCGAACAGGAACAGGGCAATGAACAGCAGCGTGCTGCCCTGAATGTTCAAGGCGTTTTTCGCCAGATCACCCAGGCTTTCGCCCAGCGCACCGCCAGCACCGGCCGGCAGACCGGTCGCCGCGTGAAAATGGATATGGGCAAGCGCAGCACCGGACAACACCAGAAATACCAGCCCGATCAGGCGCCAGGAGAACAGCCAGCCGCTCCACTGCCACGGCTCGTGACGTTGGCGGAAGATCTGGTAGGCCTTGATCGCCAGCAACAGGGGGAAGATGTAGGCGAAGTAACCGAGCACCATGAACAGGATATCGGCGCTGTAGGAGCCCGCCGGACCACCGAAATTCTGCACATCGTCGATCTTGCTGTTATGGCTCCAGCCCGGATCGTCCTTGCCGTAGGTCAGCAAGGCCATCATCAGAAACAGGCACAACGCGCCAATGGCGATCAATGCACCTTCCTTGAGGCGGTAGTGCAATTGCTGACGCCAGAGCGGCACGACTGTTTTGGGTGCTTCGGTGGATTTCTTCAAAACGCTACTATTCCTGCGCCCAAGGCGCGTCCATCTGTTGATTGACTATTAAAAACTGCCCAATCCAGGCAGGTAAAAAAGTTGACAGCCATAACTCAGACTACTTTTAACACTGCGTTCCGGTTTTTATAAACACGAAACGTCCTGCTTATTTTGTTACAAACGCTGTTACAGCCAGGCATTGTACGGGTTTGTACGCTTGATGCCATGCTTGTGATCCTAGGGTGTAGCATAGTCAACAGCACATCACGTGCGACTCAATTTGAGCATGCATTGTCTTTTGTGACAAAGGCTTATGAGGTGTTTTTATGAGCGAAGCGAAGCATCACCGCCTGATCATCCTGGGTTCCGGCCCCGCCGGTTACAGCGCAGCCGTGTATGCCGCCCGCGCCAACCTCAAACCCGTTGTCATTACCGGCATACAGGCCGGTGGCCAGCTCACTACCACCGTGGAAGTCGATAACTGGCCAGGCGATGTCGAAGGCCTCACCGGCCCGGTGTTGATGGAACGCATGCAAAAACACGCCGAGCGCTTTGCCACAGAGATCGTTTACGACCACATCCATACTGCCAAGTTGCAACAGCGCCCGTTCGAACTGATTGGCGACAGCGGCACTTACACGTGTGACGCGCTGATTATTGCCACCGGTGCGTCCGCGCAATACCTGGGGTTGGCGTCGGAAGAAACGTTTGCCGGCAAAGGCGTTTCCGCCTGCGCGACCTGCGACGGGTTCTTCTATCGCAATCAAGTGGTCGCGGTCATTGGTGGCGGCAATACCGCCGTTGAAGAAGCACTGTACTTGTCGAACATTGCCAAGGAAGTTCATCTGATACACCGGCGGGACAAGTTGCGTTCTGAGAAAATCCTCCAGGACAAACTCTTCGAGAAAGCCGCCAACGGCAATATTCGCCTGCACTGGAACCAGAACCTCGATGAGGTACTTGGTGACGCCACTGGCGTGACCGGCGCCCGCCTGCGCGATAGCCATACGGGCGAACTCAAGGAACTGGCAGTGGCCGGGGTGTTCATCGCCATCGGCCACAAACCCAATACCGACCTGTTCGTCGGCCAACTGGAAATGCGCGACGGTTACCTGCTGGTCAAGGGTGGCAGTGATGGCGATGCCACGGCGACCGCCATTGCGGGCGTGTTTGCCGCTGGTGACGTGGCCGACCACGTGTATCGCCAGGCCGTGACTTCCGCAGGGGCTGGCTGCATGGCTGCACTGGACGCGGAAAAATACCTCGACGACATTCCCGTCGTTTAACGGCACACTTCACGGCGGGCCGAGAGCCCGCCACCGCCCTCCCCTTCTGCAAGCCCGAACGCCATGCTGACTTGGTTACAACGCAACACCCTGACTTTCCCGCCACTGGAAAAGGCCATGCGTGACCCCAACGGGTTGCTGGCGGCCGGTGGCGACCTGTCTGCCGACCGGCTGATCCAGGCATATCGTCACGGCTGTTTCCCATGGTTCTCGGAAGGCCAACCGATCCTCTGGTGGTCACCCGACCCACGCACAGTTTTATTTCCCGACGAACTGCACGTATCCCGCAGCCTTGGCAAATTGCTGCGCCAACAACGTTATCAGGTGACCTTCGATCGGGATTTCGCCGCCGTTATCCGGGCGTGCGCCGCCCCCAGGGAATACGCCGATGGCACCTGGATTACCGATGCCATGCAGGACGCCTACATTGAACTGCACCGTCGCGGGTTCGCCCACTCGGTGGAAGTCTGGGACCAGCAAGAACTGGTTGGCGGATTGTACGGTTTGGCGATGGGCCAGATGTTTTTCGGCGAATCGATGTTCAGCCGCGCCGACAACGCCTCCAAATTTGGTTTTGCCACATTGGTGCAACATCTGAAAGACTCCGGCTTTGTCTTGATCGACTGCCAGATGCCGACCGATCATCTGCACAGCCTTGGCGCGCGGGCAATTCCCCGCAGCGCATTTGCCGGTTATCTGGCGCAATATCTGGATCGACCCAGCCGCGCAACTTGGGTTTGCTGAGCGACTTTTGCGCGCGTGGCTTACACTTAATCGAAAGCATTATCCCGAGGGTTGATCATGACCGAGTTGGCGCGCCTGAAGTTCTATGCCACTCAGCCCCACTCTTGCAGCTATCTGCCTGAGGAGCAGGCCACGACCCTGTTCCTTGACCCTAGCCAGCCCATGGATGTGCATGTCTATGCAGACCTGTCGGAAATGGGTTTCCGTCGCAGTGGCGATCACCTCTACCGGCCCCATTGCCAGAACTGCAATGCGTGCGTGCCTGCGCGCATTCCCGTAGGGCAATTCGCGCCCAATCGTCAGCAGAAACGCATTTTCAAACGCAACGCCGATCTGCAGGTGCGCCCGGCCAGACCCGGGTTCAGTGAAGAGTATTTCGATCTCTATCAACGGTACATTGAAGAGCGACATGCCGATGGCGACATGTATCCGCCCAGCCGCGATCAATTTTCTACGTTCCTGGTGCGTGACCTGCCGTTTTCGCGTTTCTATGAATTTCGTCTCGACGGACGGTTGCTGGCGATCGCGGTGACCGACCTGCTGCCAAACGGCCTGTCGGCGGTTTACACCTTCTATGAGCCTGCCGAAGAACGACGCAGCCTGGGGCGTTACGCGATCCTCTGGCAAATCGCCGAGGCCCGGCGCCTGGGGCTGGATGCGGTCTACCTGGGCTACTGGATCAAAAACTGCAAAAAAATGAGCTACAAGACCCAATATCGCCCAATAGAGCTGCTGGTTAACCAGCGCTGGGTCGTTCTGAACTAGAGCACACCCTAAACCCCTTGGCTTGACCCCCACTTTTCGGGCACAATGCACGCCGCTTTTGCCTGGCGCAGTTGCACCGGGCCATTCACTGGACACCGAGGGCTTTACTGCATGTCGAAAGAAGACAGCTTCGAAATGGAAGGCACTGTCGTCGACACCCTGCCCAACACCATGTTTCGCGTGGAGTTGGAAAATGGGCACGTCGTAACCGCGCATATTTCCGGCAAGATGCGCAAGAACTACATTCGTATTCTTACCGGTGACAAAGTGCGCGTCGAGCTGACGCCCTATGACTTGAGCAAAGGGCGCATCACTTACCGCGCTCGCTAATCAAGTCAATACAAAACGCCCGGCTTATGCCGGGCGTTTTTGTTTGCGGATCGTTCCCACGCTCTGCGTGGGAATGCCTCAACCGGGCTGCTTGCCCACGCGGAGCATGGGAACGATCAATAGCAGAAAGGCGCCAATTGGCGCCTTTCTGCTTTGTTGCGGTTAACGTCAGGCCATTTCAGCCGTGGTCTCGAACTCGAAGGTCAGTTCGCCGTCCTTGATGTCGATGTGCACCACACCGCCATGTTCGGCCAGTTCGCCAAAGAGAATCTCCTCCGCCAGCGGACGCTTGATCTTGTCCTGGATCAGGCGAGCCATTGGTCGAGCACCCATTGCCGAGTCGTAACCACCGGCCGCCAGCCAGCTGCGGGCAGCATCGGTGACTTCCAGCAATACACGCTTGTCTTCCAGCTGCGCCTGGAGTTCGGTAAGGAACTTGTCCACCACACTCTTGATGACCTCATGACTGAGGCGACCAAACTGGATAATGGTGTCCAGACGGTTGCGGAACTCTGGCGTAAAGCTCTTCTTGATCACTTCCATCGCATCGGAAGAGTGGTCCTGATGAGTGAAACCGATCGAAGCACGTGCGGCAGTTTCGGCACCGGCGTTGGTCGTCATGATGACGATCACGTTACGGAAGTCCGCTTTGCGCCCGTTGTTATCGGTCAGCGTACCGTGATCCATCACCTGCAACAGCAAGTTGAAGACTTCCGGATGCGCCTTCTCGATTTCATCGAGCAACAGCACGCAGTGTGGCTGCTTGGTAATCGCTTCGGTCAGCAGGCCGCCCTGATCGAACCCGACATAACCAGGAGGTGCACCGATCAGACGCGATACGGTGTGTCGCTCCATGTACTCGGACATGTCGAAACGAATCAGCTCGACACCCAATGCCTTGGCCAGTTGGCGCGCTGCTTCGGTTTTACCGACACCAGTCGGCCCGGCGAACAGGAACGAACCGACAGGCTTGTCAGGCGACTTGAGGCCGGCACGGGAGAGCTTGATCGCGGTTGCCAGCGAGTCGATCGCCGCATCCTGGCCAAACACCGTCAGCTTCAGGTCACGCTCAAGGTTACGCAGCAGCTCCTTGTCGGAACTGGTGACGTGCTTTGGCGGAATCCGCGCGATTTTCGCAACGATGTCCTCGACCTGAGGCACTTCGATGCGCTTCACCCGCTTCTCGATCGGTTGCAGGCGCTGGAAGGCTCCCGCCTCGTCGATCACGTCGATCGCCTTGTCCGGCATATGACGGTCATTGATATAACGCGAAGCCAGTTCGGCAGCGGCACGCAAGGCTTCATCACTGTATTCGATATTGTGATGAGTCTCGAAACGCCCTTTCAGGCCACGCAGAATACCAATGGTGTCTTCCACCGAAGGCTCCGACACATCCACCTTTTGGAAGCGCCGTGCCAATGCTCGGTCCTTCTCGAAAATCCCACGAAATTCCTGGAAGGTGGTCGAACCGATGCACCGGATATCACCGGACGACAGCAACGGCTTGAGCAGGTTCGAAGCATCCATCACGCCACCGGACGCGGCACCCGCACCGATGATGGTGTGGATTTCGTCGATGAACAGGATCGCCTGCGGACGTTTTTTCAGTTCATTGAGCAACGCCTTGAAGCGCTTCTCGAAATCACCACGGTATTTGGTCCCGGCCAGCAGCGCGCCGAGATCAAGGGAGTAAACCACGCTGTTGGCCAGCAGGTCCGGAACCTGGTTGTCGACAATACGCTTGGCCAGGCCTTCGGCGATCGCGGTTTTACCCACGCCGGCCTCGCCCACCAGCAGCGGATTGTTTTTGCGACGACGCGCCAGGATCTGCGCGACGCGTTCGACTTCCAGCTCACGGCCTACCAACGGATCGATTCGACCCTGGCGCGCGAGTTCATTGAGGTTGCTGGCATAAGCATCCAGAGGATTGCCTGAAGAAGAAGACTCACCGCCCTCGTCGTCCTGCATATCTTGCTCACCTTCAGAGTGATCGCCGTGCCCGGGCACCTTGGAAATGCCGTGGGCGATGTAGTTGACGACATCAATGCGGGCAACGCTCTGCTGTTTCAGCAGGAACACCGCCTGACTTTCTTGCTCACTGAAGATCGCGACCAGCACGTTGGCGCCAGTCACTTCACGCTTGCCCGAGCTCTGTACGTGAAACACAGCACGCTGCAGTACACGCTGGAAGCCCAGGGTTGGCTGGGTTTCACGATCTTCGTCATGCACGGGGATCAATGGCGTGGTGGAGTCGATGAACTCCTGCAGGTCATGCTTGAGTTTGTCGAGGTTTGCGCCGCACGCACGCAAAACGGTGGCGGCAGCCTCATTGTCCAATAGGGCCAGCAGAAGATGTTCGACGGTCATGAACTCATGACGCTTCGAACGAGCCTCCTTGAAGGCAAGATTGAGGGTGACTTCGAGCTCGCGGTTTAACATAGCTTCACCTCATACCCAAGTGGTCGGCGATTAACCGTCCTTCTCGATTTCACAGAGTAGCGGATGCTGGCTTTCCCTGGCGTACTGGTTGACCTGCATGGCCTTCGTCTCGGCGATGTCGCGGGTAAACACTCCACATACTGCCCGTCCTTCTGTATGAACGGCCAGCATGACCTTGGTCGCCAGCTCGCGATTCAGGTTAAAAAACACCTCGAGCACTTCGACGACGAAATCCATCGGTGTGTAGTCATCGTTGAACAAAACCACCTTGTACATCGGCGGCGCCTGTAAAGCAGGCTTGGCCTCCTGAACAGCAATGCCTGCGGAATCGTCGTCGTGTAAATCAGGGCGATCCTGATTGAATGTTAGTCGAATCTGGCTGATTGCATGCATGGAAAGAAAGGTTCGTCAGTTGTTCAAATACAGTGGTGGGGGCGGCTATCAGCGTTTTCAACTCCGACTGCCGGGTCAGCTTGACTATCGGCAAAAGGGTGTTACAAACAATAGAGCCCACAGTGGGTAAAAAAGGTCCGCGGAGTCAACTTTTTTCGAAGAAGTGACTGCGGATGAACTGGATGATACTCCAGTGATGGAGTCTGTTGCAGAGGGAGTTGGGTATGTCAGGTGTCAAGGTCAGCGGCAAGGTTAAATGGTTCAACAACGCCAAGGGTTACGGCTTCATCAATGAGGATGGCAAGACGGAAGATCTGTTTGCCCATTACTCGGCCATCCAGATGGACGGTTACAAGACCCTCAAAGCCGGGCAATCTGTGGTGTTCGAGATCATCCAGGGACCCAAGGGCCTGCATGCGGTCAACATCATGAATCCTGTGGATGCATCGAAACCGGTGACATCCACCACATCATCAGCTGTAACGGCCTGAGCCCGCACAACATCCAGTCATAAAAAAAACCGCCCGGCTCAAACACTTGAGCCGGGCGGTTTTCGCATGCCTGTCGTTCGCTTACATGTGCGAGATCAACGCATCGCCAAAGCCGGAAGAGGAAACCAGTTTGGCGCCTTCCATCAGACGTTCGAAGTCATAGGTCACGGTCTTGGCGGAAATCGCGCCGTTGGTGCCCTTGATGATCAGGTCTGCCGCTTCGGTCCAGCCCATGTGGCGCAGCATCATTTCCGCAGACAGGATCAGCGAGCCCGGGTTGACCTGGTCCTTGCCGGCGTACTTCGGTGCGGTGCCGTGGGTGGCTTCGAACATGGCCACGGTGTCGGACAGGTTGGCACCTGGGGCAATACCGATACCTCCCACTTCAGCCGCGAGGGCGTCGGACAGGTAGTCACCGTTCAGGTTCAGGGTGGCGATTACATCGTACTCAGCCGGGCGCAGCAGGATCTGCTGGAGCATGGCATCGGCGATGGCATCCTTGACGATGACATTCTTGCCGGTTTTCGGGTTCTTGAACTGCATCCACGGGCCGCCGTCGAGCAGAGTCGCACCGAACTCTTCAGCCGCCACTTCGTAGGCCCATTCCTTGAAGGCACCTTCGGTGAACTTCATGATGTTGCCTTTGTGCACGATGGTCAGCGAATCACGATCGTTGTCGACCACATATTGCAGGGCCTTGCGCGCCAGACGCTTGGTACCTTGCAGGGACACCGGCTTGACGCCGATACCGCAGTTCTCGTCGAAACGGATCTTGGTAACGCCCATTTCTTCTTTCAGGAACTTGATGACCTTGGTGGCTTCCGGCGTGCCGGCTTTCCATTCGATGCCGGCGTAGATGTCTTCGGAGTTCTCGCGGAAGATCGTCATGTCGACGTCGCCTGGCTTCTTGACCGGGCTGGGCACGCCTTCGAACCAGCGCACCGGGCGCAGGCAGACGTAAAGGTCGAGTTGCTGACGCAACGCCACGTTGAGCGAGCGGATGCCGCCACCCACCGGGGTGGTCAGCGGGCCTTTGATGGAAACCACGTAATCCTTGACCGCGTCCAGGGTTTCCTGAGGCAGCCAGGTGTCCTGATCGTAAACCTGGGTCGCTTTCTCCCCGGCATAAACTTCCATCCAGGAAATCTTGCGCTCGCCGCCGTAAGCCTTTTTCACAGCAGCATCGACAACCTTGATCATGACCGGGCTGATGTCGACACCAATGCCGTCACCTTCGATGAAGGGGATGATCGGGTTATTAGGAACATTGAGAGAATGGTCTGCATTGACGGTGATTTTGTCGCCGACGGCTGGAACCTGAATCTTCTTGTAACCCATGCTGAACTCCATTGATTGGATTGAACATCTGGCTTGGTTCGAGCGTAACCCAGTTGAATCGGCGCGCAAACCCTATGTTCCATTCATATGCCGCAAAGCCATACAACCAGCGCGCTACAAGCCTGAAAGCAAAGGGAAAAGCGCCAAACTCAAGCACGACGAATGACCATACGCCTTGCTCGCCCCTGCGACCTTTAGACCAATGGACGACAATCGTTGCATATGAACCATCGGCAGATTGCCAGCAACCTATGTATAATGCCGCCCGCTGACTAAAGGGTCACGATGGCTGAACGGCTCTATGACGAGCCTTTGCGCCGCACAATCTGGTCTGTTACCGCAGACCGGCTACTTGACGCCCTACTGATGCACCCAACATCACAGCAACGAAACCTCGATATTCGGCTCATGGATGACTTTGAACGAACGCGCTTACCCGGCGCCCCTCGAGTTTCTGCGCACGCTTTAGCAAAGAAGAGAGAGTTAATCCGAATATGCCCACCCGCTCGAAGATCATCTATACCTTCACCGACGAAGCTCCCGCCCTCGCCACCTATTCACTGTTGCCTATCGTAGAGGCGTTCACCGCCTCGGCTGATATCGCCGTGGAAACCCGCGATATCTCTCTTGCAGGGCGCATCCTGGCCAGCTTCCCCGAGCAATTGGGCGACAAAGCCGTAGCCGACCACCTCGCCGAACTGGGCGACCTGGCCGTTACGCCTGAAGCCAACATCATCAAGCTGCCGAACATCAGCGCCTCGGTTCCGCAATTGCAAGCCGCGATCAAAGAACTGCAAGCCCAGGGCTACGCACTGCCGGACTACCCGGAAACCGTGACCAGCGACGCCGACAAAGACGTCAAGTCGCGCTACGACAAGGTCAAGGGCAGCGCCGTGAACCCGGTTCTGCGTGAAGGCAACTCCGACCG
>NZ_RCNW01000092.1:0-14623 GCF_004307605.1 Pseudomonas sp. Sample_24 | reverse complement strand
TTTGGATGATCGTTCCCACGCTCCGCGTGGGAATGCCTCTTGTGACGCTCTGCGTCACGCTTTGGAACGCAGAGCGTCCCGGCTGCATTCCCACGCAGAGCGGGGGAACGATCAATGCACACCAATCAGCGATTGAACCGCTCCACCAACGAGTATTGCGTATTCGCGGTTTTGGTCAGCTCTTCACTCAACAACGCCGAGTTCTGAGCCTGTTCCGAGGTCTGGTCTGCCAGGTCAGAGATGTTGCTGATGTTGCGGCTGATTTCTTCGGCCACGGCGCTTTGCTCTTCCGTGGCGGCAGCGATCTGGGTGGTCATGTCGGTGATGTTGGCCACCGCTTCGCTGATCCCCACCAGTGCCTGATCGGCTTCCAGCACCCGCGCCACGCCTTCTTCGGCCTGGCGATGCCCGGCTTCCATGGTCTGTACGGCAGTGCCTGCGGTTTGCTGCAGCTTGGCGATCAGCGCATGAATCTGCCCGGTGGATTCGCTGGTACGTTGCGCCAACTGACGCACTTCGTCGGCGACCACTGCAAAACCACGACCCATCTCGCCGGCCCGCGCCGCTTCGATGGCGGCGTTCAGCGCCAGCAGGTTGGTCTGGTCGGCGATCCCTTTGATCACGTCGACCACGCCACCGATTTCGTCGCTGTCCTTGGCCAGTTGGGTCACGGTCAGGCCGGTTTCCCCAACCACCACCGACAGGCGCTGAATGGCTTCGCGGGTTTCCCCGGCGATGTCGCGCCCGCGCCCGGTCAGGCGATTGGCTTCCTGGGTGGCATCGGCGGTGCGCTGCACATGGCTGGCGACTTCCTGCGTGGTTGCGGCCATCTGATTGACGGCGGTGGCGACTTGCTCGGTTTCGACGCGCTGACGTTCCAGGCCGGTGGAGCTGCTGTGGGCCAGGGCGTCGGACTGCCTGGCCTGATCGGTCAGGTGTTCGGCCGTGTCCTGCAGGCGAGTCAGGCAGGTTTTCAAGCGTGCTTCCTGGCTGAGGATCGACATCTCAAGGCGCGCCTGGGCGCCGCGGCTGTCGGTGTACATCTGCGCGATCAACGGGTCGGACGTGGTCTGCTCGGCCAGGCGCAACAAACGCTTGATGCCACGCTGCTGCCAGCTCAGGCCCATCAGGCCCAACGGCACCGAGAGCGCGGCGGCGAGGGCGAAACCCCACTGCGAGGTCAGGGTGGCACCAATCATGAAACTCAACTGGCTGACCAGAATGAACGGCAGCCAGTCTTGTAGAACCGGCAACCATTTATCGCTGGAAGGAATCGCCGACTTGCCCTGGTTGATGCGTTGGTAGAGCGCTTCGGCGCGGCGGATCTGTTCGGCGGTGGGCTTGACCCGCACCGACTCGTAACCGATCACCTGATTGCCTTCGAAGATCGGTGTCACGTAGGCGTTGACCCAATAGTGATCACCGCTCTTGCAGCGATTCTTGACAATACCCATCCATGGCAAGCCTTGTTTCAGTGTCGCCCACATGTGCGAGAACACCGCGGCCGGGACGTCGGGGTGACGCACCAGGTTATGCGGCGCACGGATCAGTTCTTCACGAGAAAACCCGCTGATCTCGACGAAGTCGTCGTTGCAGTAGGTGATCATGCCTTTGGCATCGGTGGTGGAAATCAACCGTTGCTGGGCCGGGAAGGTCCGTTCGCGTTGTGTAATTGGCTGGTTGTTACGCATGGCTTTTTTAATCCGCAAGGCTTTCAAGTGCTGTATCGGCATCGCCAGCGAATGGTTGAGCTTATTTTTCAATTATCAGCGGTCCGTCGCAAAATGACCCTTGCGTCAGCCGACGAGCATCGGATAGGTGAACAAGCCGAAATGCAGGGCATTCAGACCAAAATGCGTGGCGAGGGCGGCGGCCAGTCCGCCGAAGCGGTAGGCCAGGCCGTAGCCGATTCCGGCCAGGCTCGCCAACAGTACCCATTGCCATCCGGCTCCCGCATGCGCCAAGCCAAACACCAGCGAGGCGAGCAACAGGGCGAGGTTTTCCCCCTGAGCCAGGTTCTTGAAATATCGGCTCAAGCCGCCCTGGATATAGCCGCGGAACAGCGCTTCCTCGACCAGCGTCACCAGCAGCAGATTGTTGAGCAACCATAGCCAGGCAGCGTCTGGCCATTTCGGCGCCCAGGCAATGACGCCCAGCAACAGTGCGCCGCCCAGTGCAAGCACGGCACTCAGGGCCAGCGCGACTGGCGTGGCATACAGGAATAGCCGCAGTGAACGCCGACCGACAATCCACGGACAGACCAGCAATAGCCAGAAACCGATCAGGGGTTTATCCAGATTCAGGTACATGGAAAACCGCACGGCATCGTCGGTGAAACGCTGCGGGTCGATCACCCGACCGTTATGGAAGCCCGGCAACCAGTGCATCGCCAATGCCAGCGCCAGGAAGATGAACAGACCGTGGCCGAGATAGCGGCCGAACGGCAGCTTCGTTTGACGAACGGCGAAACCGGCGATCAGTAACAAGCCGACGGAAATCCCGACAAGCCAGCCGAGACGGCCATAGGCCAGGGCCATGCCATAGCCGAGGGAGAGCAGGGCCAGAAAAGTCCATGGCAGGGCGGACATTGAAAATCCTTTTATCTGAAATTTAAGGGGGCCTGAACCCGCCCCCTGTGGAAGCGAGCCTGCTCACGTAGCGGAGTGTCGTTCAAGATCAGCGGCGAATGGTACACCGTCATCGCGAGCAGGCTCGCTAGCCCATTGATTTTAATAACCCAAACAGAAACACCGCCATCAAGGCGGTGTTGCTGTCAGCGCAGGGGTTACGACGCAATCAACTGCCGCAACACGTAATGCAGGATCCCTCCCGACTTGAAGTACTCCACTTCATTAAGCGTATCGATCCGGCACAGTACCTCGATCCTTTCACTGGTGCCGTTTTCACGGTTGATCACCAGGGTCAGGTTCATTCTCGGCGTCAGCTCAACATCGCTCAGGCCGAGAATATCCAGGGTTTCAGTGCCTCGCAGATTCAGGCTCTTGCGGTTTTGATCGAGCTTGAACTGCAGCGGCAACACCCCCATGCCCACCAGATTGGAGCGGTGAATCCGCTCGAAACTCTCGGCGATGACCGCTTTGACCCCCAGCAGATTGGTGCCCTTGGCCGCCCAGTCACGGCTCGAGCCGGTGCCATATTCTTGCCCTGCGATTACCACCAGCGGCGTCCCCGCGGCTTGATAACGCATGGCCGCATCGTAGATCGCCAACTTCTCTGCGGTGGGGATGTAGAGGGTGTTGCCACCTTCTTCACCACCCAGCATTTCATTGCGAATACGGATGTTGGCGAAGGTGCCGCGCATCATCACTTCATGATTGCCGCGGCGCGAACCGTAGGAGTTGAAGTCCCGTGGCTCCACGCCTTTTTCGCGCAGGTAGCGGCCCGCCGGGCTGTCAGCCTTGATGTTGCCGGCCGGGGAAATGTGGTCGGTGGTCACCGAGTCGCCGAGCAGCGCAAGCACGCGCGCGCCGTTGACGTCCTTCACCACTGGCGGCGGTCCGCCGATGTCATCGAAGAACGGCGGGTGCTGGATATAAGTCGAATCGTCCTGCCAGACGTAGGTCGCCGCTTGCGGCACTTCAATGGCTTGCCACTGTTCATCGCCAGCAAAGACTTCGGCGTACTCCTTGTGGAACATGGCGGTGTTGACCTGCTCCACCGCGTCGGCGATTTCCTGTGTACTTGGCCAGATATCCCGCAGATAAACCAGATTGCCGCTCTGGTCTTCGCCCAAGGGTTCGCGGCTGAGGTCGATGCGCACGGTGCCGGCCAGTGCATAAGCGACCACCAGTGGCGGCGAGGCCAGCCAGTTGGTTTTCACCAGCGGATGGACCCGGCCTTCGAAGTTACGGTTGCCCGACAGCACCGAGGCTACGGTCAGGTCAGCTTTCTGGATGGCTTTTTCGATCGGTTCCGGCAACGGGCCAGAGTTGCCGATGCAAGTGGTGCAGCCATAGCCCACCAGAGCGAAACCCAGTTCATCGAGGTACTGCGTCAGCCCGGCAGCCTTGTAATAGTCGGTGACCACTTTCGAACCGGGGGCAAGGGAGCTTTTCACCCAGGGCTTGCGGCGCAGGCCTTTTTCCACGGCTTTCTTCGCCACCAGACCGGCAGCCATCATCACGCTCGGGTTGGAGGTGTTGGTGCAGGAGGTGATCGCGGCAATCACCACCGCGCCGTTTTTCAGCCGCACCGTTTGCCCTTCAAAGTCGTAGTCCACTTCACCGGCCAGATCGGCGTTACCCACCGCCACACCGCCGCCGCCCTCGCTTTCCAGGCGACCTTCTTCCTTGCTGGTAGGTTTTATTTGCAGGCCGAGGAAGTCGCTGAACGCTTGCGCGACATTCGGCAGTGAAACCCGGTCTTGTGGGCGTTTTGGTCCGGCGAGGCTGGCTTCGACACTGGCCATGTCCAGCGCCAGGCTGTCAGTGAACACCGGTTCCTTGCCCGGCAGGCGCCACAACCCTTGCGCCTTGCTGTAGGCCTCGACCAGTTTTACGGTCTCAATCGGGCGCCCGGACAGGCGCAGGTATTCCAGCGTCACGTCGTCCACCGGGAAGAAGCCGCAAGTGGCGCCGTACTCCGGGGCCATGTTGGCAATGGTCGCGCGGTCGGCCAGCGGCAGGTCGGCGAGGCCGTCACCGTAGAACTCGACGAATTTCCCCACAACGCCTTTCTTGCGCAGCATCTGGGTCACTGTCAGCACCAGGTCAGTGGCGGTGATGCCTTCCTTGAGTTTGCCGGTGAGTTTGAAGCCAATCACTTCCGGGATCAGCATCGACACCGGTTGCCCGAGCATCGCCGCTTCCGCTTCAATGCCGCCTACCCCCCAGCCGAGGACGCCGAGGCCGTTGATCATGGTGGTGTGGGAGTCGGTGCCCACCAGCGTATCCGGGAAGGCGTACGTGCGGCCGTCCTCGTCTTTGGTCCAGACGGTGCGGCCCAGGTATTCCAGGTTGACCTGGTGACAGATCCCGGTGCCCGGCGGCACCACGCTAAAGTTATCAAAGGCGCTTTGGCCCCAGCGCAGGAACGCGTAGCGCTCGCCGTTGCGTTGCATTTCGATATCGACGTTCTGTTCGAAAGCGCTGCTGGTGGCGAATTTGTCGACCATCACCGAATGGTCGATCACCAGGTCGACGGGGGAGAGCGGGTTGATCCGCTGCGGATCGCCACCGGCCTTGGCCATCGCCGCGCGCATGGCGGCCAGGTCGACCACCGCAGGTACACCGGTGAAGTCTTGCATCAGCACGCGCGCCGGGCGGTACTGGATTTCGCGGTCGGAACGGCGCTCCTTGAGCCAGGCGGCAATCGCCTTGAGATCGGCGCCGGTCACGGTTTTTTCATCTTCCCAGCGCAGCAGGTTTTCCAGCAGCACTTTCAACGACATGGGCAGCTTGTCCAGATCACCCAGGCTTTTGGCGGCATCGGGCAGGCTGAAATAGTGGTAGGTCTTGTCGTCGACTTGCAGGGTTTTCAAAGTCTTCAGGCTATCGAGGGACGGCATTACGATCACTCCTTTAAGTCCGCACGGCTGCAGACTGAGGGGACGGGCAGAGCATTAAACCTAGCCCTGTTTCAAGTAGCTGGCTAATAACTGGACTCTATGGACAGACCCCAGGTTCCGATCTCGGCTATCATGCGCCGGTTTTCGTGACAGGCTTTGCTGCAGAGCAAGCCTGGGCATCGCGCAGTGGTTGAATGTCTCGCCATCTGCCCAGGAGTAAGAATGAACACCCTATTCATGCATTGCCGGCCGGGCTTCGAAGGCGAAGTCTGTTCGGAGATTTCCGACCTTGCCGCACAACTGAACGTGGCCGGTTATGCCAAGGCCAAGGCCGCCAGCGCCTGCGCCGAATTTGTCTGCACCGAAGAAGATGGCGCCGAGCGCCTGATGCGTGGTCAGCGTTTTGAACGACTGATCTTCCCGCGCCAATGGGCACGGGGTATTTTCATTGATCTGCCGGAAACCGACCGCATCAGCGTAATCCTCGCACACATGGCGGATTTTCCCGTGTGCGGTAGCCTTTGGCTGGAAATGGTCGATACCAACGATGGCAAGGAACTGTCGAACTTCTGCAAAAAGTTCGAAGTGCATTTGCGCAAAGCGCTGATGGCGGCTGGCAAACTGGTAGATGATGCCAATAAACCGCGCCTGCTACTGACGTTCAAGAGCGGGCGTGAAGTGTTCGTCGGCCTGGCCGAGTCGAATAATTCGGCGATGTGGCCGATGGGCATTCCGCGTCTGAAGTTCCCTCGCGAGGCGCCGAGCCGTTCGACCTTGAAGCTGGAGGAGGCCTGGCACCACTTTATCCCGCGTGATCAGTGGGACGAACGCTTGCACAGTGACATGACTGGCGTCGACCTCGGTGCCGCACCGGGTGGCTGGACCTGGCAACTGGTCAACCGCGGCATGCTGGTGACCGCGATTGACAACGGGCCGATGGCCGAAAGCCTGATGGACACCGGCCTGGTGCAGCACTTGATGGCCGACGGTTTCACCTTCAAGCCCAAGCAACCGGTGGACTGGATGGTCTGCGACATCGTCGAGAAACCGGCGCGCAACGCCGCGATGCTCGAGGAGTGGATCGGCGAGGGGCATTGCCGCGAAGCAGTGGTCAACCTCAAGCTGCCGATGAAACAGCGCTATGCCGAGGTGAAGCGCCTGCTGGAGCGGATTGCCGATGGCTTCAAGGCCCGGGGCATCAAGGTCGAGATCGGCTGCAAGCAGCTGTACCACGACCGTGAAGAAGTGACCTGTCATTTGCGTCGGATCGACGTGAAGAAACCCAAGTCCCGCTGATTTACGCCGATGGCTTTGTGGCGAGGGAGCTTGCTCCCGCTGGGCTGCGAAGCGGCCCTGAGTTCAGTGGCCTCACGATATCAGGTACACCTCATACACAGGTTTTGCGACGGCTTCGCCGCCGAGCGGGAGCAAGCTCCCTCGCCACAAACCCGGCAATGGGCGACAATGCCGGCAAGTTTCAGGAGTTGATCATGAGTGAAATGCTTGATACGCCGGTTGACGGCACCCTCGACGCCACCGGCCTCAACTGTCCGGAACCGGTGATGATGCTGCACCAGCACATCCGTGACCTGGTCCCCGGCGGTTTGCTCAAGGTGATCGCCACCGATCCGTCGACTCGTCGCGATATTCCCAAGTTCTGCGTGTTTCTCGACCACGAACTGGTGGGCCAACATGAAGATGCAGGGACTTACCTGTACTGGATTCGCAAAAAGTCCGTTTGACGGACAAAAAAAGACCTGCAAAAGCAGGTCTTTTTTTGGGTAATCAGCCCACCGAGCGGCTGAGGCGAATGCGTTTGCGCGCACTGCGGGTCAGCCGTATCGACAGCATCAATGCCGCACAACTCAAACCGGCGATCAGGCCTTCCCACAGCCCGCTCGGGCCGCTGGCCGGGCCGAGCCAATCGGTCAGCCCCAGCACATACCCAACCGGCAGCCCGATGCCCCAATAGGCGAACAACGTCAGGATCATCGTCACCCGCGTGTCCTGGTAGCCACGCAGCGCTCCGGCGCAGATCACCTGAATGGCATCCGAGAACTGATACAGCGCGGCGTAGACGATCAGCATCGACGCAATCTGGATCACTGCCTTGTCGGGCGTGTAGATCGAAGCGATAGGTTCGCGCAGGCAGAGGATCAGTGTCGCCGAAAATGCAGCGAACACCAGCGCTGCACCGAGCCCGACTTTCGCCGCGAACCGCGCCTGCCACGGGTTGCCTGCGCCCAATGCCTGGCCGACCCGCACGGTTACCGCCATGCCCAGCGAGTAAGGAATCATGAACAGTAGCGAGCTGATGTTCAGGGCGATCTGGTGGCCGGCCACGACGGTGGAGCCGAGGCTACCGATCAACAGGGCGATGACCGCGAAGATGCTCGACTCGGCGAAGACTGCGATACCGATTGGCAGGCCAATGCCGACCAGGCGCTTGATCACCGCCCATTGCGGGCGATCGAAGCGCACCAATACGCGAGTACGCGCATAGAACGGCGCCCAGAAAGTCCAGCCGGCCATGCTCAGCGCCATGAACCACATCACGATGCCGCTGGCCCAGCCGCAACCGACGCCACCCAGGGCCGGGGCGCCGAAATGGCCGTAGATCAGCGCATAGTTCAGCGGGATATTCAGTAACAGGCCGCACAAGCCAATGACCATGCTCGGACGTGTCCGGCCCATGCCGTCGCTGTAGCAGCGCAGCACATAATAAAAGGCCATGCCCGGCAAGCCGAAAGCGATGCCATGCAGGTAACCCATGCTGGGTTCGATCAACTGTGCATCGACTTTCATCCAGTGCAGGATCGGCTCGGCCGCGAGCAACAGACCACTGCCGATCAACCCGACACACAGTGCGAGCCACAATGCCTGGCGTACCAGAGGACCAATCTGGTCAAACTGCCCGGCGCCAAAACGTTGCGCGACCTTGGGAGTGGTGGCCAGCAGAACGCCGGACATCAGCAGGTAGACCGGAATCCAGATCGAGTTGCCCAGCGCCACCGAGGCCAGATCCCGCGGGCTGACGCGGCCGGCCATCACCGCATCGACAAAGCCCATGGCGGTGGTGGCCAATTGCGCGACCATGATCGGCATAGCCAGGCTGAGCAAGCCTTTGAGCTCCATGCGTACGGGAGTCGTCCGCGCAGGAGCCGCGGCGACGGTGTTTTCAATGACAGGGTTCAATAGCGAAGCGTCCAAAAGGGTTTTGTTGCACAGGCGCGCATTCTACGCGTTGACGCAGCGGTCAGGAAAAGACCAGTGTTAGGGATTTGTAAACACTTGCCAGCAGCGTGCTAGGCGCGATGTGCCATCTACGCCTACACTGCCGATCCGCCAAAGGAGCCTGCCATGCTGATTGTTGCCGACGAAAACATCCCCCTGCTCGATGCCTTCTTCGAAGGTTTCGGTGAAATCCGCCGGGTGCCGGGTCGATCCATTGACCGCGCCACCGTCGAACAGGCCGACGTGCTGCTGGTGCGCTCAGTGACCAACGTCAACCGCGCGTTGCTCGACGGCAGCAAAGTGCGCTTTGTCGGCACCTGCACCATCGGCACCGATCACCTGGACCTCGATTACTTCCGGCAGGCCGGTATCACCTGGTCCAGTGCGCCGGGTTGCAACGCCCGGGGCGTGGTCGACTATGTGCTCGGCAGCTTGTTGACCCTGGCCGAAATCGAAGGCGTCGATCTGACGCAGCGCACCTACGGCGTAGTCGGGGCCGGCGAAGTGGGCGGGCGATTGGTCAAGGTCCTGCAGGGGCTGGGCTGGAAGGTGCTGGTCTGCGACCCGCCACGTCAAGTTGTTGAAGGTGGTGATTACGTCAGTCTCGAGGACATCATCGCGCAGTGCGACGTGATCAGCCTGCACACACCGCTAACCAAGCAAGGCCCGCAGTCGACCTGGCATCTGTTTGATAAAAAACGCTTGAACCAGCTCAAGCCCGGTGCCTGGCTGATCAATGCCAGCCGTGGTCCGGTGGTCAACAATGCTGCCTTGCGCGATGTGTTGCTGGAGCGCGAAGACCTGCAGGCGGTGCTGGATGTCTGGGAAGGGGAGCCGGAAGTCGATGTGGCGCTGGCCGAGCTTTGCGTTCTGGCAACGCCGCACATTGCCGGCTATAGCCTTGATGGCAAGCAGCGCGGTACCGCGCAAATCTACCAGGCCTACTGCGATTTCCTCGGGCAACCGGCCCAGGTCCGCTTGAGTGATTTGTTGCCGGCGCCGTGGTTGTCGCAAGTGACCTTGAACGCGCAAAGCGATCCGGCCTGGGCATTGGCGATGTTGTGCCGTGGCGTGTACGACCCGCGCCGCGACGATGCGGATTTCCGCCGCAGCCTTGTAGGCAGCGTGAGCGAGCAGCGTGCGGCATTCGATGTGTTACGCAAGCATTATCCGTCGCGTCGTGAGATCGATGGCTTGCAGGTGCGGATCGAAGGGGATGCGCCGGTACTGCGGCAGATTGTGGCGGCGTTGGGCGCGACAATTATTTAAAGATCATCGCTGTAGAGCTGCCACAACAGGCAGGCATAAAAAACCCGGCCAACCAGGGCCGGGTCAAGAAGACGGTGGCTATATCACTTTTTTTCGGCAGGCTTGACCAATCGCTTGTCCAGATCGCGGCAAGCTTTCTGGATCATGTCTTCAGTGATCGGTACTTCGCGGCCCTGTTCATCGATAATCGAGCAACCCAGAGACTGGTCTGGCTGCGTGCGGATCACTTGAATCTTGTCATCGCTGCTGTTTTGCAAGGACATGGCCTGTCTCCTCATCAGGTTGTGTACCCACTCTAAAACCGCCAGGTGACCAGGCTGTGACATCTCCCTGCGATCACTCCCGGACGGCAATATCAGTCCACCAGAAATATCGTGGTGTTGCCACCCGAACTTTAGACCGATAGCGTCTAGCCCCTAGTCTTGATGGACATAATTAACCTGACTCATTGTGATTTACCAAGTTCCACCCCATTGATCGGTGTAAGTTGCTTTTCTCAGTTGCTCTCGCCTGGATGATGCCGATGCTCACTGTTCGCCACCGCCGTGCCATTCGTCTGGCCAGCCGTTTCATCGCGCCCTATCGCTGGCATGCATTGGGTGCCTTGCTGGCGTTGGTCGTCACGGCGGGCATTACCCTGTCCATGGGGCAGGGCATACGCATGCTGGTGGATCAGGGCTTCATGACCCAGTCACCGCATTTGCTCAACCAGTCCATCGGCGTGTTCATGCTGCTGGTATTGGGGCTGGCGGTCGGCACCTTCGCTCGGTTTTATCTGGTGTCGTGGATCGGCGAGCGCTGTGTCGCCGATATTCGCCGGCAGGTTTTCAACCATTTGATCTATCTGCATCCAGGGTTTTATGAAAACAACCGCAGCTCGGAAATTCAATCGCGACTGACTGCCGATACCACACTGCTGCAATCGGTGATCGGCTCTTCGCTGTCGATGTTCCTGCGGAACCTGTTGATGGTCATCGGCGGGATCGTCCTGCTGTTCATTACCAATCCCAAACTCACCAGCATCGTTGTCGTCGCCTTGCCATTGGTGATTGCGCCGATCCTGATTTTTGGCCGACGCGTGCGCAACCTGTCGCGCTTGAGCCAGGACCGCATCGCCGATATCGGCAGTTATGTCTCCGAGACCCTCAGCCAGATCAAAACCGTGCAGGCCTACAACCACCAGGCCCAGGACCAGCAGCGGTTTGCCGTAACCGTTGAAGACGCATTCAACACCGCGCGCAGACGCATCTTTCAGCGGGCCTGGCTGATTACCCTGGTCATCGTCCTGGTTCTGGGTGCAGTCGGGGTCATGCTCTGGGTCGGCGGCATGGACGTGATTGCCGGGCGCATTTCTGCGGGGGAGCTGGCGGCGTTCGTTTTTTACAGCCTGATCGTTGGCAGTGCATTCGGCACCTTGAGCGAAGTGATTGGCGAATTGCAACGTGCGGCCGGCGCAGCTGAGCGGATCGCCGAATTGTTGCGCTCGGAAAATATCATCCGGCCACCGACGACTGGTCTGGTGGCTTTGCCCGCGCGGGTGAAGGGCGAGCTGGTGCTTGAGGATGTGCGTTTTTCCTACCCGTCGCGTCCCGAAAGCTATGCGGTCGATGGCTTGAGCCTGAGCATCCGCTCGGGCGAAACCCTGGCATTGGTCGGGCCTTCGGGGGCAGGCAAGTCGACAGTGTATGACTTGCTGCTGCGCTTCTACGACCCCTCCGAGGGACGCATCCTGCTTGATGGCACTGAATTGACCCGGCTCGATCCTTTGGATTTGCGTCGTTGTTTTGCCCTGGTCTCGCAGTCCCCAGCACTGTTTTTCGGCAGCATCGAAGAGAACATCCGCTACGGCAATCCGACGGCGACGCTCGCCGAGGTCCAGGAGGCGGCAAAAATCGCCTACGCCCACGACTTTATCGAAGCCATGCCCAACGGTTACCAGACGCATCTGGGCGATGGCGGCCTCGGCTTGTCCGGTGGCCAACGCCAGCGTCTGGCGATCGCCCGGGCGCTGCTGGTGGACGCGCCGATCCTCTTGCTTGACGAAGCCACCAGCGCCCTCGATGCGCAAAGCGAGCATCTGATCCAGCAAGCCCTGCCGAGCCTGATGAAAAACCGCACGACCCTGGTCATCGCCCATCGGCTGGCCACGGTAAAAAACGCCGACCGTATCGCCGTGATGGACCAAGGGAAAGTGGTGGCGGTGGGCACGCATCAAGAACTCATTGCCAGCAATGCGCTGTATGCGCGGTTGGCGGCGTTGCAGTTCAGTGATGGCCAGGCAGAACTCGAACTTCCCCCGGTAAGAGCCGTCGAGTGAAGCAAGGCTGCGATCTTTTGATCTTGATTTAACAAAAATGCCCGCATCAATCGATGCGGGCATTTTTGTGTCCCAAGGAGAAGCACGGATCAAAAGATCGCAGCCTCGCCAGCTCCAACAGGGCTATTACTGATCGTCGAAATAACGCTCATGCCAATCCACGATCGGCTGTGGCGAGTTGAGTTTCTGGCCGTAGATCACCGAGTACGACAACACGTTTTGCACGTACTGGCGGGTTTCGTCGAACGGAATGCTTTCCACCCACACGTCGAAGCTCAGGTGGTCGGCACCGCGCAGCCACTGACGAACACGCCCGGGGCCGGCGTTATAGGCGGCGGAGGCGAGGACGCGGTTGCCGTTGAACTGGCTGTGCACCTGGCTCAGGTAGGCGGCACCGAGCTGAATATTCTTGTCCGGGTCGAACAGCTGCTGCGGCGACGCGTACGGAATGCTGAACTTGCGTGCGGTTTCCTTGGCCGTGGCGGGCATCAACTGCATCAGGCCCGACGCGCCGACGCCGGAACGGGCGTCTTCCATGAAGGCACTTTCCTGACGGGTGATGGCGAATGCCCAGCTTGGATGTAAGCCGCGATTCTTCGCTTCACGTACCAGCGTGTTGCGGTGGGCCATCGGGAATCGTATATCCAGATCGTCCCAATACTGCGCTTGGCTGATCGTGCGAATGGCCGGGAAATACCATTTGAGGTCGTAGGCCAGCTTGGCCTGGGCAACCATTTCGTCGCGGTTGAAGTGGCGACTGACGTGGTACCACTCACGACGACCGTCGACAATTTGCCCGCGAGCATGAAATTCCAGAGCCCGGCGTATACCGGGGGTGTTGCGAACCTTGTTGATCAGCGCCTGGCTCATCACCAGCGGTTTGTTGTTCAACGAATAGGCGGATTGCGAACGATCTGCCGCGAGAAATCCGTAGAAGTCACGTTCGCGAGCAAGATTTTTGTAGAGGTTTTGCGGTTCTGGGCTTTGCGGTTGTGCCAGCTCCAGGCTACGGGCCTGCCAGTAACGCCAGCGGTTAGTGGTGGCGAGGTCCTGGGGCAGGCGGCGGGTCAACTGATAAGCGTCGTCCCAGCGAGCCAGGCGCAATAACAGGCGCATACGCCATTCGGACACGGTGTTGTCGCGCAGTTCCGGGTCGTACCTGGTCATCATGTCCAGCGCGCGGCTGTCGAAGCGTTTGGCGAGGGTCAATCCGATTTCCCGGGCGATCGCGACTTTTTCATCCCGGGAGAAATGCATGCTGCTGGCATACCCGTCGAGCAGGTTCATGGCCCTGTCCGGGTCCTGGCGGGCGAGACGGCGCAGGCCGAGGCTGACCACATCGGACATCGGCTCGTCAGCTGGCGTGAAGCGTGATGGCTGATTCAACAATTCCGGGTTTTGCGCCACATCGATCAGCAAGCGGCCGCGAGGGGCGAGGGTGGTGAGGCCGTTCACCAGGCTGGTGGCCAGTGGATAGTTGCGCGCCTGAGCGGCGAGCTTGGTGCGTTCCCAACGTTTCTGTTCGGTTAACTGGCCGTCGGCGGCCCACATGCCGAACAGCGCATCACACGCCGCCGGTTGCGATTTCCCGGACAGCCACAGCTTGTTGGCGTTGGCGTAACCCTCGGACTTGAGGTTGTGGCTGATTTGATACTGCGCATTCAGGCAGTCCAACTCAGTGAAGTTGAGCTTGGGGTCGTAATACTTGATGAAAGTCGCCCAATCACCCCGTTCGGCCAGCCAGCGCAACCAGCGCAGTTTCATCCAGTTGGCCTGCGGCAGGTCGCCATGCTCGGCGAGAAATTTTTCGATCTCGGCGTTGCTCGCGGTTTTCAGACGTGCGGTCAGCTCATCGTAGGCGAGATAGGGTTCCAGCGGATAATCGGCCAAGGCCTGGCTGTAACGGAAATACGGGCCGCTATCGCCCTTGGCCAGGGCGCGTTTGGCTTCATCGTAATACTGGCGTTGGGTGGAGAGGTCTACGGCCTGGGCGGATTGAACGGCAGCGGCAGACAGTAAAAAACACGACAAAAAATTGAAAAGGCGACTGCGCATGAGACGTCCGGACAGATAAACCATGACAAGAGTGCTGGCGATGCCCGCACTGAATTATCCGTAGCTTAGCCTTTTGCCAGCAGCGGGTGAAAGCTTTGCGGACCTGTCTGCATCAGTTCGCAACATTTGTTGTGCAGAGTGCTTCGACAGTGAAATTGCCGGCCTTCTGAAGCCTCAAGTCAGGTAGAATGCGCGCCCGGTTTTTGGAGAAGCTCATGACC
>NZ_RCNW01000112.1:0-14691 GCF_004307605.1 Pseudomonas sp. Sample_24 | reverse complement strand
AGCGAAGAAGAATTCAGCCTGCATGGCCTGGTCCATCTTCAAGGCCCGATTCTGGAAATCGGCCGTACCTGCGTCGACCCGGCCTACCGCAACGGCGGCACCATCGCCGTGCTCTGGGGCGAACTGGCCGAAGTGCTGAACCAGGGCGGTTACAGCTACCTGATGGGTTGCGCGAGCATTCCGATGCAGGATGGCGGCATCCAGGCCCACGCGATCATGCAGCGTCTGCGGGAACGTTACCTGTGCACCGAACACCTGCGCGCCGAACCGAAAAAACCGCTGCCGACCCTGGATATTCCCTCCAACGTAATCGCTGAGATGCCACCGCTGCTCAAGGCCTACATGCGCCTGGGCGCGAAGATCTGCGGCGAGCCGTGCTGGGACGAAGACTTCCAGGTTGCCGACGTGTTCATCCTGCTCAAGCGCGACGAACTCTGCCCGCGCTACGCCAAACACTTCAAGGCGGCGGTGTAATGAGCCGGCTGCGGGTGTACGCGCGAATCGCGCGAGTGTTGCTGGTGGTGGCGCTGGGGCTGAGCATGGCCAGTGTGTTCGGCGTGTTCGAACGCTTGGGCCTGGCCCATTCGATGGAACGTCGTCAGCGCTGGTCGCGATTTTTCATGGCACGCTTGAGCAACGCCCTGCCCTTCGACGTGACGGTCCACGGTCAATTGCCGACAGCGCCGATGCTGTGGGTCAGCAATCATGTGTCCTGGACTGACATCCCGTTGCTGGGCATGCTCACGCCGCTGTCGTTCCTGTCCAAGGCCGAAGTGCGTACCTGGCCTGTGGCCGGTTGGTTGGCGGCAAAGGCCGGCAGCCTGTTCATCCGCCGTGGTTCGGGTGACAGCCAGTTGATCCGCAAACAGATGACCCGTCATCTGCAGCATGCGCATCCGTTGCTGATGTTCCCGGAAGGCACCACCACCGATGGCCGCTCCCTGCGCACGTTCCACGGGCGGCTGCTGTCCGCCGCCATCGATTCGGACGTGGCATTGCAGCCGGTGGCGATTCGTTATGTGCGTGACGGTGAACTCGATACGCTTGCACCTTTCATTGGCGATGATGACTTGCTCTCGCACTTGATGCGCTTGTTTGCCAATGACCGCGGCGCTGTCGAGATCCACTTGCTCAAGCCAATCGTCTGCGAAGGTCGCGAGCGTGCGGCACTGGCGTTCGAGGCGCAGCAAGCGGTGCAGAAGGCGTTGTTTGGTGATGTGGTGAAACCTGCTGAACCGCGTCGTGCCGGCGAATTGATCGCCGCGTAAGCACTTTTCTGTAGGAGCAAAGCTTGCTCGCGATGGGATCGACGCGATTTGACTGATGACCGCGTTATCGTTCATCGCGAACAAGCTTTGCTCCTACAGGGGGTTGTGTCAGCGGTTCTGCGCAAAATCCTGCAACTGCGGATAGAACAACCGGAAATCTTCGCTCAACGGCTCGTACAACATCCGTAATTCCTGCATCGCGGCCGCCAGCTCTTCAGGCCGGGTCAAGCGCCGGGAAATCCCCCGCAGCACCTGTTCCAGCACTTCGAACTCCCGATACGAACCCAGCCAGTCATTGGCCACCATGTGCGGGGCAATCTTCGCCAGGCGCTCCGGCAGTTGTCGTTCACGGGACAGCACCCGATACACATCCGAAGTGAACAGCTCCAGTGGCCGGTCGGCATACAGCTTCCAGTCCCGCGCCAGGCAATGATCGAAAAATACGTCGAGCACGATCCCGGCATAGCGGCGACGCGTCAGGGAAAAGCGCGACAACGCGGCATCCACTAACGGATGACGATCAGTAAATACGTCGATGCTGCGATGCAGCTGGATAGCGGCCTCGATCTCGGGTTCGAACTGCCCTTGCAGCCTGCCTTTGACAAAATCGCCATACAGACTGCCGAGCAATTGACCGGGACGCTGGCCACCGAGGTGAAGATGTGCGAGATAGTTCATGGGCGCAGCTTAGCACCGCGCTCCGGTATCTACACCCAGCATATCGTTATAACCCGATATACCGATTTATTCGGTCGTCAGATCGAAATCATATTGGTATATCGCGAAATACCGATTTAAAGTTCGCTTCATCGCGATATAGCGTTTTACTGATCACGAGCCCCCAACCATGAACCTTGACCTCGACGAAATAATAAAAGCCCTGGCGCACCCGGTCCGCAGAGACATCCTGCACTGGCTCAAAGACCCGACCGTCGAATTTCCAGACCAGTCCCACAGCAACGAGCACGGCGTTTGCGCCGGGCAGATCGATCAACGTTGCGGCCTGTCGCAGTCCACGGTCTCCGCGCATCTGGCGACTCTGCAACGCGCCGGCCTGATCAGCAGCCGCAAAGTGGGCCAATGGCACTTTTTCAAACGCAACGAGGAAACCATTCAGGAGTTCCTCAAAATCTTCAGCAAAGAGCTCTGACGCCAAGTCAGAAAAAAGGATTCAGACGATGCCCCTTTCGCTACTCATCCTGGCCTTGAGCGCCTTCGCCATCGGCACCACCGAGTTCGTCATCATGGGCTTGCTGCCTGATGTGGCGGCCGACCTCGGTGTGTCGATCCCCGGCGCCGGCTGGCTGGTGACCGGTTATGCCCTGGGCGTGGCCATCGGTGCGCCATTCATGGCCCTGGCCACCGCCAAACTGCCGCGCAAGGCTGCATTGGTGGCGTTGATGGGCATTTTCATCATCGGCAACCTGCTCTGCGCAGTGGCCAGTGACTACAACGTGCTGATGTTTGCCCGCGTGGTCACGGCGCTGTGTCACGGTGCGTTCTTCGGCATCGGTTCGGTGGTAGCTGCTGGTCTCGTGCCTGCGAACAAACGCGCATCGGCCGTGGCCCTGATGTTCACCGGCCTGACCCTGGCCAACGTGCTCGGCGTACCCCTGGGCACCGCTCTGGGCCAGGAAGCCGGCTGGCGTTCGACCTTCTGGGCCGTGACCGTGATTGGTGTGATCGCGCTGATCGGCCTGATCCGTTTCCTGCCGGCCAAGCGTGATGAAGAAAAACTCGACATGCGCGCCGAACTGCGAGCCCTCAAAGGCGCCGGCATCTGGTTGTCCCTGAGCATGACCGCGCTGTTCGCCGCGTCGGTGTTCACCCTGTTCACCTACGTCGCGCCGCTGTTGGGCGAAGTCACTGGCGTTTCGCCCCGGGGCGTGACCTGGAGCCTGATGCTCATCGGCCTGGGCCTGACCCTCGGCAACATCATCGGCGGCAAGATGGCCGACAAAGGCCTGGCCGCCACGCTGATCGGCGTTTTCATCGCCATGGCCGTGGTGTCGACCGTGCTGACCTGGACCAGCGTCACCGTGATCCCGACCGAAATCACCCTGTTCCTCTGGGCCACCGCGTGTTTTGCCGCCGTGCCTGCCCTGCAGGTCAACGTGGTGACCTACGGCAAAGCCGCGCCGAACCTGGTCTCGACCCTCAACATCGGCGCATTCAACGTCGGTAACGCCTTGGGCGCCTGGGTCGGAGGCAGCGTGATTGCCCACGGCTTCGGCCTGACCATCGTGCCGCTCGCAGCCGCAGCGCTGGCGGTGCTCGCCCTGCTGGTGACCCTGATTACTTTCCGTCAGAACGGCAATCCCGAACTGGCTCCTGCTACTAACTGATCTTCAAAAGAGAGCGATTAAATGACGACTATTTTCGATCCGATCAAACTGGGCGACCTCGAACTGTCCAACCGCATCATCATGGCGCCGCTGACCCGCTGCCGCGCTGACGAAGGCCGCGTGCCGAACGCGCTGATGGCCGAATACTACGTACAACGCGCCTCCGCCGGCCTGATCCTCAGCGAAGCGACTTCGGTCACGCCAATGGGCGTCGGCTACCCGGACACCCCAGGCATCTGGTCCAACGATCAGGTGCGTGGCTGGGCCAACGTGACTAAAGCAATCCATGGCGCGGGCGGCAAGATCTTCCTGCAACTGTGGCACGTCGGTCGTATTTCGCACCCGTCGTACCTGAACGGCGAAGCCCCGGTTGCACCGAGCGCCATCCAGCCTAAAGGTCATGTCAGCCTGGTTCGCCCACTGGCCGACTACCCAACCCCGCGTGCCCTGGAAACCGCTGAAATCGCCGACATCGTCGACGCCTACCGCACCGGTGCCGAAAACGCCAAGGCCGCAGGCTTCGACGGCGTGGAAATCCACGGCGCCAACGGTTACCTGCTGGACCAGTTCCTGCAAAGCAGCACCAACCAGCGCACCGACAACTACGGCGGCTCGGTGGAAAACCGTGCGCGCCTGCTGCTGGAAGTGACCGATGCCGCAATCGAAGTCTGGGGCGCCGGCCGCGTCGGCGTGCACCTCGCGCCACGTGCCGATTCCCATGACATGGGCGACGACAACCTGGCCGAAACCTTCACCTACGTCGCTCGCGAACTGGGCAAGCGTGGCATCGCCTTCATTTGCTCGCGCGAGAAAGAAGGCGCCGACAGCCTCGGCCCTCAAATCAAGGAAGCCTTCGGCGGCCCGTACATCATCAACGAACGCTTCACCAAGGACAGCGCCAACGCCTGGCTGGCCGCCGGTAAAGCCGACGCCGTCGCCTTCGGCGTGCCGTTCATCGCCAACCCGGACCTGCCGGCGCGTTTGAAAGCCGATGCGCCACTGAACGAAGCGCGTCCTGAACTGTTCTACGCCAAAGGCCCGGTTGGTTATATCGACTATCCAACGCTGTAATCTTCAGCTGTAGAAATGCAAAAAGCCCCGACTTGAAAGAGTTGGGGCTTTTTTTGTTTCTCACCATTCGTTAACAACAATAATTAGTGCCAAGCATTTACATACTCAGCAAACAATATCCAGCTTTAACATTTGCCAGCCCAATCACAAAAAATCATTATTGCCCCATCGACACACCACATTGTTTTCAATGGAGAGAAACAGCAATGGACTATGCACAAGAATCAATGCTTCTGAAAGAAGAAAAGCTCAAAGCCATCTACGAAGAACGAAAGAACACTCAATGGAAGGAATTCAACCAGGGTAAAAACTCGATAGAATTGCTTGTTTACATCCAGAACAACACCAATGAAACAATCCAGCTTATCGAGACGGACTTCGAAATCGAAGATTTGTCCGAATGCGATATCCCGCCCTACTCCATCGCAGTGATGGGCGCACAGAATGTTTTTGACCACAACAGACTCGGGGCGACACGGCCCGGTGACAACATCTTTATCAAGAAATTCTTGACGTACGCAGCAGGCGGCAAGCAATGTCGTCTTGATACACATCTGCTGGTGAAGTCCTCGTTCGGCTTCATTGCTCCCACCCGAACGCCGGTCTGGGAGCATCAAGCACGCTCCACAGGCCGAGAATTCCTGCACTGCTCATCTCAATTGAGAGATCATGACCCTCAAGCGCCCCATAGTTACTGGCTGGATGTGTATATCGGAAAGGAACAGCCCGGAACCCTGGTCGCAAATGCATTACAGGCCGACCTGGACGCCATCGAACTGGCAGAACAGACCTACCTGGACAATATGGAACACAGCTCATCAGCTGGAACCTATCCCTTTTTGGGGATGTATGTTGATCTTTTCAAAGATGCCATATTTCGCAGTCAGGACGACGCGGACAAGAACACCACCACTACAGTATTTTTTATTACCAACGAAACTTCCGAAAGGTTTGAGCTCATCGACAGCAACGTCCACCCACGGCATTTACACCCCATTGCAAAATCCCTGAAACCCAAAACGATTATCTACTTCTGCGAGAAAACCGTGTCCAACTCTGCCGGTACACGTGCACACAAGTTTTTTACCTTCAGCAATGAAAAGGGAGACAAAGTCTTTCGAATCAATACAGACATTACACCGGGTGATCCAACGCACCTCAAAACCTGGAATCATGAAGCCATTTCAATTGGCGCCACTCACGTAAGCTGCACGTCTACATTGAATAACTCACTGACCGAAGCGCCTTATAGCTATCTGGTAGATATCCGAGTCGAATAAACACCAACGCTCCAAGCCAATCCAAATATTCCACACAGGAAAACCAAGACATGGACGTCTCAAAAAAGCTTGTCTTCAGCGTAATCATCACCAACAACACTTCATCAATTTTTTGGCGCGACGATACAACTTTCGAGGATGCTCCGCCTGAATGCCCGGCAAAATTGATGCCTTACAGCAGCACTCCAGTGACGCTTGAAGCGTCCATCCCTGCGCATCTCAATCCAGCAATCAGACAATACAACATGCAAAGCCTGTTTACTTTTCAGGCCACCTACACCAACTATAGTCAAACGGTAGAGTTCGCGAGCAGCCTCAAGTACTTTTATCACTCAAACATCAGCCCTTTAGCTCCGATACTAAAGCTGGTGTGGGAACATGATGCGAAGTCGATAGGAGATATACCTGTACTGACGGCTTCCAGTTTAATCAAGAAAGAAACCCAACACCCTTACAGTTACTCTATGTCAGCCACTATTCTATCGACATAAAAACCAAAAAGTGGACAAACTAAAAAGAACTAAAAAGCACCTTTGGCTCCAGAATAACCGACACCTTTTCCGCACAGCGACCTAATACTTCCGGTTGCCCCCTCGAAGCCAGGGCATAAAGCCCTGGCAGAGGATGGGTGTCACTTTTTCTTCTTCGTCGACGTTTCTGACTTGGCAGATTTCTTGGTTTTTTCTGGCTTGCTATCTGCTTTCTTTGCAGACTTCTTTGGTTCGGCATCTTTTTTCTTGTCCTTCTTTTCGGACGATTTCGAAAGCGCCGACGCTGCCGCTGATTTCTTGGTCGATGTTGATTTTTTGTCCTTCAAGTCCTTGCTGGCTTTTGAAGTGTCACCTTTGCTTTTCTTCTCGTCTTTAGCCACGTTGACCACCTCTCGAAGCATGCCGGTATTGGCACCTTGCCTGCGGGAATTTCCACAGGCTGATCATTAGGCGAGCGCGTCCAAACGCGGTTCCATTTATTTGATGCCTCGAGAAGGGCTTAGGTTGAAGCGCCACAGGTACCTGTCCACACCAGGCACCGGGACCTTCACCTCAGCCTTCTCGCCCTCCTTATCCGGCCCCTGCAATGTTCAGTAATCCGCCAACCAGTCGATAATGGAATACCACTCAGCTATCGGCCTCCCAAAAAATGGATCAGGTTCTTTCTCTTCTCTCCGATACCATTCCCAATGCCCGAACCCTGGAGCAACTGACGCGCCCGTTGCTCACTCTGCTCAGTCAAGTCACCGGTATGGAGTCGACCTACCTGACGACCATTGATACCGACGAGGGCGTCCAGCGCATCGAGTTTGCACGCAACGTCGGTAACATGGTGATTCCGGAAGGGCTGGTGGTGCCTTGGGCAGATACTTTGTGCAAGCGGGCGCTGGACGAGAATCGCATGTACTCGGATAACGTTGCCGAATGTTGGGGCGACTCGCAGGCCGCCGCGGCGTTGGGTATCAGTACGTATGTAAGCGCGCCGATCAGGTCCCAGGATGGGCAAGTGTTGGGGACGGTGTGTGCCGCCAGCTCAAACCAGGTGCCTCGTCGTTCTGAAGTGGAGCCCTTGCTGAAGCTGCTTTCAGGGTTGCTCGGATATTCCCTTGAACGTGAGCAGCTGGTTAAGCAACTCCAGGCCGCCAACGTCGAGTTGACCAATCTGGCACTGACAGACCCACTCACCGGCCTGTCCAATCGGCGTGCCGTTCTCAACGATGCCGAGCGCCTGTTCGCCCTGGCCCAGCGTGAGAACAAGTACATACTTTTGGGTGTCATCGATCTGGATGGGTTCAAGCTCATCAACGATACCCACGGTCACTTGGCAGGAGACCAGCTACTGCGCGGCGTGGCCGCCCGATTGCAGCATGGCCTCAGAATCAGCGACATCATCGGGCGGACTGGAGGTGATGAATTCATCGTGATTGCCCTGGGCACGCCCTCTGAACACTCGGACCCGGCAAAAGACAGGGAACACGCGGCCGGGTTGCTGCAGGAGCGCCTGTCCAAAGCGACAAAAGGGAAATATGAGCTGGGCCACGGTTTTGGTGAGGTTGACTACAGCGGCGCAAGCGTTGGGGTAGTGGCAGTGATACCGGGCAGCTTGACAGTGGACGAGGCCATCAAACTGGCAGACGGCGAGATGTACAAGGTGAAACAGCAACGAAACCGTCAAGGGATATAGGCGCTCGCCCACACAAGCGACACAAAATTCCTACAAATTACCGCGCCGACTATCTGTCACCGCGGCGAGCGGGCGTATATAAAAGCACCCGTCTGCCGCCGTGCGCGTGAAGAACTGTTCATTTGCGGCCTTGACCGTTGACACACGCGGCACCGATTAGCATGTTGTTTCACTTGCGCAGGCTGGGACTCAAACGCAGTGTGTCCAACGCGATGTCGACCCAACGCTCGGCCTCGGTGTGCAGCTGGAAGCTGTCCGGTGCCAGCAACCACTGATAAAGCAGGCCGTCGATCCAGGCATGAATACTGATGGCAGCGCGAACGGTATCGAGGTCTTCCGGCAATTGCCCACGGTTGACCGCATTACGCAGGGTCAGACCGATGCGCGTGTTGCATTCGAGGCTGGCCGTTCGGCGCTGCTGACGCAGGTCGCACATTTCATCGGTGAATTCACACTTATGGAACAGAATTTCGTTGATGCGTCGGGTCTTGGGGTCCAGTGCAACTTCATGAAACAAATGGATCAACAGCCGCCGCATACAGCCCAGTGGATCGGGCTCGTCTTCACTCTCCGCGGCTTTGGCCAACTCATCCAGTGGTTCGTGCAGGCTGTCGAGCATGGCCTGCACCAGATCGGCCTTGTTACTGAAATGCCAATAGATGGCCCCACGAGTGACTCCGGCGAGGGTGGCGATATCCGCCAGGGTCGTACGGGCCACGCCCCGCTCGTAAAAGGCTTTTTCAGCCGCCTCGAGTATCTGGGCGCGGGTTTCTTGAGCTTCCTCTTTGGTACGACGGACCATGGCAGTACAACCTCAATCAGGATGCTTCAGCGATGTCTGAATATCAGCTGAATAAAAGTGGGGCGATCGCTCTTGGGTATCGTCCCCGGGCCTACAATTCCAACCTTTCGATGGCTGCTGTAACGGCGAAGATACACCGCCAAGGTATTTACAAACAGCCGTGAACGTAAGTATATTCCTTAGCATGCTACTTATCCACCCGGAACCCACTTTTTACCTTTCATCTTTTCTTGTGCGTTTTTTACGCGCCTGACCCGAGGATTTTCATGCAATTCAAGCCAGCTCTCACCGCTCTGGTCGCCGCCGTCGCCCTGGCATCGCTGCTCAGCGGATGCAAAAAGGAAGAAGCGGCGCCGGCCGCACCACCGCCTCAGGTCGGCGTTGTCACCCTGCAACCGCAAACGTTTACGCTGACCTCCGAACTGCCCGGCCGCACCAGTGCGTTCCGCATTGCTGAAGTGCGCCCGCAGGTCAATGGCATCATTCTCAAGCGTCTGTTCAAGGAAGGCAGCGACGTCAAGGCCGGCCAGCAGCTGTACCAGATCGATCCGTCGGTCTACGAAGCGACCCTGAAAAGCGCCGAAGCCAACCTGCGTTCGACCAAATCGATCTCCGATCGCTACAAGCAATTGGTCGACGAGCAAGCCGTGAGCCGTCAGGAATACGACACCGCCGTGGCCAATCGCCTGCAATCGGAAGCTGCGCTGCAATCGGCGCAAATCAATGTGCGCTACACCAAGGTCTATGCACCGCTGACCGGCCGTATCGGTCGCTCTTCGGTGACCGAGGGCGCACTGGTCAGCAATGCCCAGGTCGAAGCAATGGCCGTGATCCAGCAACTCGACCCGATCTACGTCGACGTCACCCAATCCTCGGTCGAATTGCTTGAGCTGCGCCGTGAACTGGAAAGCGGTCGCCTGCAAAAGGCCGGCGATAACTCGGCCAAGGTCAAGCTGACCCTCGAGGACGGCAGCCAGTACAAACTCGACGGCAAGCTGGAATTCTCCGAAGTCTCGGTTGACCAGACCACCGGTTCCGTGACCCTGCGCGCGGTGTTCCCCAACCCTGACCACACGCTGCTGCCAGGCATGTTCGTGCACGCCCAGTTGCAGGCCGGTGTGAACAGCGCGGCGATTCTGGCCCCGCAGCAAGGCGTGACCCGCGACCTCAAAGGCACACCGACCGCGATGGTCGTCGGCCCGGACAACAAGGTTGAACTGCGCCAGCTCAAGGCCAGCCGTACCGTCGGCAACCAATGGCTGATCGAAGACGGCCTGAAAGCCGGTGATCGGCTGATCACCGAAGGCCTGCAATACGTCAAGCCTGGCGTCGAAGTCAAAGCCAGCGAGGCGACCAACGTAACCGCAAAGAACCCGGCCCCCGCACAGGCAGCTAACAAAGCCGCTGGCGGCAAAGGGGAGTAAACCATGTCGAAATTTTTTATCGACCGTCCGATTTTCGCCTGGGTAATTGCCCTGGTGATCATGTTGGTCGGGGCACTGTCGATCCTCAAACTGCCGATCAACCAATACCCGAGCATCGCGCCACCTGCAATTGCCATCTCCGTAGCCTACCCGGGTGCCTCCGCGCAAACCGTGCAGGACACCGTGGTTCAGGTGATCGAGCAGCAGCTCAACGGTATCGACAACTTGCGTTATGTATCGTCGGAAAGTAACTCCGACGGCACCATGACCATCACCGCGACCTTCGAGCAAGGCACCAACTCCGATACCGCGCAGGTCCAGGTCCAGAACAAGCTGAACCTGGCCACCCCGCTGCTGCCGCAAGAAGTGCAGCAACAGGGTATCCGCGTAACCAAGGCCGTGAAGAACTTCCTGTTGGTGATCGGCGTGGTGTCGCGTGACGGCAGCATGACCAAGGACGACCTGTCCAACTACATCGTGTCGAACATGCAGGACCCGATCTCGCGGACCGCCGGTGTCGGTGACTTCCAGGTGTTCGGTTCGCAGTACGCCATGCGTATCTGGCTCGACCCGGCCAAGTTGAACAACTTCAACCTGACACCGATCGACGTCAAGACCGCCATCGCCGCACAAAACGTACAGGTGTCTTCCGGTCAACTGGGCGGCTTGCCTGCCCTGCCCGGCACCCAGCTGAACGCGACGATCATCGGCAAGACCCGCCTGCAGACCGCCGAGCAATTCGACAAGATCCTGCTCAAGGTCAACAAGGACGGTTCTCAGGTTCGCCTCAAAGATGTCGCCGAGGTCGGTCTGGGTGGTGAGAACTACAGCATCAACGCCCAGTTCAACGGCGCTCCGGCTTCCGGTCTGGCGGTGAAACTGGCCACAGGCGCCAACGCGCTGGATACCGCCAAGGCACTGCGCACCACCATTGACAGCCTCAAGCCGTTCTTCCCGCAAGGCATGGAAGTGGTGTTCCCGTACGACACCACGCCGGTGGTGACCGAGTCGATCAAGGGCGTGGTTCACACCCTGGTTGAAGCGGTAGCGCTGGTGTTCCTGGTGATGTTCCTGTTCCTGCAGAACTTCCGCGCCACCATCATCACTACCATGACCGTTCCGGTGGTGTTGCTGGGTACGTTCGGGATCCTCGCGGCAGCCGGTTTCAGCATCAACACCCTGACCATGTTCGGTATGGTGCTGGCCATCGGCTTGCTGGTGGACGATGCCATCGTCGTGGTGGAAAACGTCGAACGGGTAATGAGCGAAGAAGGCCTGTCGCCCAAGGAAGCCACCAAGAAATCCATGGGGCAGATCCAGGGCGCCCTGGTGGGTATCGCCCTGGTACTGTCGGCGGTACTGCTGCCGATGGCGTTCTTCAGCGGTTCCACCGGTGTGATCTACAAGCAGTTCTCGATCACCATCGTCTCGGCCATGGCCCTGTCGGTACTGGTTGCACTGATTTTCACTCCGGCGCTCTGCGCCACCATGCTCAAGCCGATTCGCAAAGGCGAGCATCACACGCCCAAACGCGGCTTCTTCGGCTGGTTCAACCGCAGCTTCGACCGTGGCGTCAAAAGCTACGAGCGCGGCGTGGGCAACATGCTTACGCACAAGGCGCCGTATCTGCTGGCGTACCTGATCATCGTCGTCGGCATGATCTGGCTGTTCACCCGCATTCCAACGGCATTTCTGCCTGAAGAAGACCAAGGCGTATTGTTCGCCCAGGTACAGACGCCGGCCGGTTCGACCTCCCAGCGTACCCAAGTGGTCGTGGACCAAATGCGCGAATTCCTGCTGCGCCCGAGCAAGGACGGCGGTGAAGGCGATGCGGTGAACTCGGTGTTTACCGTGACCGGCTTCAACTTCGCCGGCCGTGGTCAAAGCTCCGGTATGGCGTTCATCATGCTCCGCCCGTGGGACGAGCGTAACGCCGACAACAGCGTGTTCAAGGTGGCGGCCCGTGCCCAACAGCACTTCTTCACCTTCCGTGACGCGATGGTGTTCGCCTTCGCCCCGCCAGCGGTACTTGAACTGGGTAACGCCACCGGTTTCGACGTGTTCCTGCAGGACCGCGCCGGTATCGGTCACGAAAAATTGATGGAAGCGCGCAACCAGTTCCTCGGTATGGCGGCGCAAAGCAAGATTCTGACGCAGGTCCGTCCGAACGGCCTGAACGATGAGCCGCAATACCAGCTGGAAATCGATGACGAGAAGGCCAGTGCCCTGGGCATTACCATCGCGGACATCAACAACACGCTGTCGATCGCCCTGGGTAGTAGCTACGTCAACGACTTCATCGACCGCGGTCGAGTGAAGAAGGTTTACGTGCAAGGCCAGCCGGGCGCGCGCATGAGCCCCGAAGACCTGAAGAAATGGTACGTACGCAACAGCGTAGGCACCATGGTTCCGTTCTCGGCGTTCGCCAAGGGCGAATGGATCTACGGTTCGCCGAAACTGGCCCGTTACAACGGTGTGGAAGCGATGGAAATCCTCGGTGCCCCGGCGCCGGGTTACTCCACCGGTGAAGCCATGGCCGAAGTCGAAGCCATCGCCAAGAAACTGCCGGCCGGTGTCGGTATTTCCTGGACCGGCCTGTCGTACGAGGAACGTTTGTCCGGCTCGCAAGCGCCAGCGCTGTACGCCCTGTCGCTGCTGATGGTGTTCCTGTGTCTGGCGGCGTTGTATGAAAGCTGGTCGATTCCGATCGCGGTGATGCTGGTGGTGCCGCTGGGGATCATCGGTGCGCTGATGGCCACCAGCCTGCGCGGCTTGTCCAACGACGTGTACTTCCAGGTGGGCTTGTTGACGACCATCGGTCTGGCGGCGAAAAACGCCATTCTGATCGTCGAATTCGCCAAGGAACTGCACGAACAGGGACGCAGCCTGCGCGAGGCGGCTATCGAAGCCTGCCGGATGCGTCTGCGACCGATCATCATGACCTCGCTCGCCTTCGTTCTTGGTGTAGTCCCCCTGGCGATCTCCACGGGCGCAGGCTCGGGTAGCCAGCACGCCATCGGTACCGGGGTGATTGGCGGTATGATCACCGCAACCGTACTGGCGATCTTCTGGGTCCCACTGTTCTTCGTCACTGTGTCGGCTATGGGTCAGCGTAAAAACGTCGACGAGCAAGACGCACCTGAAACTCCTAAAGAGGCTGGCTAATGAGCAAGTCGCTACTCTCCCTGGCAGTCGCCTCCTTCGTGCTCGGTGGCTGCTCGCTGATACCTGATTATCAGCAACCGGATGCTCCGGTGGCGGGCCAATACCCTCAAGGGCCGGCGTATTCGCCGGCCCAGGCACCGGCGCAGGCCGCTGCCGAGCAGGGCTGGAAGCAGTTTTTCCGTGACCCGGCATTGCAGCAATTGATTCAGGTTTCTCTGGAAAACAACCGTGACCTGCGTGTCGCGGCGCTGAACATCGACGCGTTTGCGGCTCAATACCGCATCTCCCGCGCCGACCTGTTCCCGGCTGTGTCGGCCAATGGCACCGGCAACCGTCAGCGGCTTCCGGCCGATGCATCGCAGACCGGTGAAGCGGGCATCAGCAGTTCCTACTCGGCCACCGTCGGCATCAGCGCCTATGAACTCGACCTGTTTGGCCGTATTCGCAGCCTGAACGAAGAAGCGCTGCAGCGTTACTTCGCAACTGAAGAAGGCCGTCGCAGTACACAGATCAGCCTGGTGGCCAGCGTGGCCAATGCCTACCTGACCTGGCAGGCCGACAAGGAACTGCTCAAAGTCACCCAGGACACCCTCGCCGCGTTCGAGGAGAGCTACAAACTCACCGCGCGCAGCAATGAAGTGGGGGTCGCTTCGGCGCTGGACCTGGCGCAGTCGCGGACTTCGGTGGAGAACGCCCGTGCGCAATTGGCCCGTTACACGCGCCAGGTCGCCCAGGATGAAAACAGCCTGGTACTGCTGCTCGGCACCGGCATTCCAGCCAACCTGCCAGCGGCCAAACCGTTGAATGAGGACCTGTTGGCCGAAGTACCGGCCGGCCTGCCGTCGGACCTGCTGCAACGTCGTCCGGACATCCTCCAGGCCGAATACAACCTGAAAGCGGCCAACGCCAACATTGGCGCCGCACGCGCAGCGTTCTTTCCGAGCATCAGCCTGACCGCCAACGCCGGGACCCTGAGCCCGGACCTGTCCGGTCTGTTCAAGGGCGGCTCGGGCACCTGGCTGTTCCAGCCGCAGATCAATCTGCCGATCTTCAATGCCGGCAGCCTGCGTGCCAGCCTGGACTACTCGAAGATCCAGAAAGACATCGGCGTGGCGAACTACGAGAAGTCCATTCAAACGGCCTTCCAGGAAGTCGCCGACG
>NZ_RCNW01000498.1:0-2003 GCF_004307605.1 Pseudomonas sp. Sample_24 | reverse complement strand
TGGTCGATTCGTTGGCCAAGCGCAATGAAAATCTTGAGATCTTCCGTTACGCTGCGGGCGGTTTCCGCGATTTCACGAGAATCGCCGGAAGCGACCCGGTCATGTGGCACGACATCTTCCTCGCCAACCGCGAAGCTGTCCTGCGCACACTCGATACATTTCGCAGCGACCTCGACGCCTTGCGCGACGCGGTCGATGCAGGGGATGGGCACCAATTGTTGGGCGTTTTCACTCGCGCCCGGGTTGCCCGCGAGCATTTCAGTAAAATCCTGGCCCGTCGGGCCTATGTGGACGCTATGAATTCCAACGATCTGATTTTCCTGGCTCAACCTGGTGGCCGCCTGTCCGGTCGGATTCGCGTACCAGGTGACAAATCGATTTCCCACCGTTCGATCATGCTCGGCTCCCTGGCCGAAGGCGTCACCGAAGTCGAAGGCTTCCTCGAGGGCGAAGATGCCCTGGCGACCTTGCAGGCGTTCCGTGACATGGGCGTGGTCATCGAAGGCCCGCACCACGGTCGCGTGACCATTCACGGTGTCGGCCTGCATGGCCTGAAACCCGCGCCTGGCCCGATCTACCTGGGCAACTCCGGTACTTCGATGCGCCTGCTGTCCGGCCTGCTGGCCGCGCAGGATTTCGACAGCACCCTGACCGGCGATGCTTCGCTGTCCAAGCGCCCGATGAATCGCGTGGCCAATCCGCTGCGCGAAATGGGCGCGGTGATCGAAACCGCCGCTGAAGGCCGTCCGCCGATGGTCATCCGTGGTGGCAACAAGCTCAAGGGCCTGACGTACACCATGCCAATGGCCAGTGCCCAGGTGAAATCCTGCCTGCTGCTGGCGGGCCTGTATGCCGAAGGCAAGACCACCGTCACCGAACCGGCACCGACCCGCGATCACACCGAACGCATGTTGCGCGGCTTCGGCTACCCGGTCACTGTCAATGGCGCGACCGCCTCCGTCGAGTCCGGCAGCAAGCTGACCGCGACCCACATTGAAGTACCGGGCGACATCTCGTCGTCGGCGTTCTTCCTGGTGGCCGCTTCGATCGCTGAAGGTTCAGACCTGGTACTGGAGCATGTCGGCATCAACCCGACCCGTACCGGTGTGATCGACATCCTGCGCCTGATGGGCGCCGACATCACCCTGGAAAACCAGCGTGAAGTGGGCGGCGAGCCGGTAGCGGATTTGCGCGTACGGGCGGCTAAACTCAAGGGTATCGAGATTCCTGAAGAGTTGGTTCCGTTGGCTATCGACGAATTCCCGGTGCTGTTCGTGGCAGCTGCCTGTGCCGAAGGCCGTACTGTGCTGACTGGCGCCGAAGAGCTGCGGGTCAAGGAGTCGGACCGTATCCAGGTCATGGCCGATGGCCTGCTGGCGCTGGGCGTCAAGTGTGAGCCAACGCCGGACGGCATCATTATCGACGGCGGCTCGATCGGCGGCGGCGAAGTGCATGGTCACGGCGATCACCGGATTGCCATGGCATTCAGCGTTGCATCGCTGCGCGCTACTGCACCGATCCGCATCCATGATTGCGCCAACGTCGCGACATCGTTCCCGAATTTCCTGGCGTTGTGCGCACAGGTCGGTATCCGCGTTGCCCAAGAGGCTCAGTCGTGATCAAAATTGCACCGGTCATCACCATCGATGGGCCGAGCGGCTCCGGCAAGGGCACGGTCGCCGGGATCCTGGCCAAGCGTCTGGGCTGGAACCTGCTGGATTCCGGTGCACTTTATCGGCTGCTGGCATTCGCCGCGCATAACCACGGCGTTGACCTGACCAACGAAGAATTGCTGAAAAAACTTGCCGCTCATCTGGATGTGCAGTTCATCGCAGCGACCGAAGGTCAGCTGCAACGCATCATCCTGGAAGGCGACGAAGTCAGCGATGTGATCCGCACGGAAAGCGTCGGCTCCGGTGCCTCTCAAGTGGCTGCATTGCCCGCCGTACGCGAGGCGCTGCTGCAGCGCCAGCGTGCATTCCAGGAAGCGCCGGGCCTGGTGG
>NZ_RCNW01000483.1:0-2003 GCF_004307605.1 Pseudomonas sp. Sample_24 | reverse complement strand
GCCTCGGTCACCAACTGCTGGCCCTGGCCTCCGGCGCCAAGACCCTGAAAATGGGTCACGGCCACCACGGTGCCAACCACCCGGTCCAGGACCTGGATACCGGCGTGGTGATGATCACCAGCCAGAACCACGGCTTTGCGGTAGACGAATCGACCCTGCCAGCCAACGTTCGCGCGATCCACAAATCGCTGTTCGACGGCACCCTGCAAGGGATCGAGCGTACCGACAAGAGCGCCTTCAGCTTCCAGGGTCACCCGGAAGCCAGCCCTGGCCCGAACGACGTAGCGCCATTGTTCGATCGCTTCATCACTGAGATGTCCAAGCGACGCTGATCGCTCGCCCTGATGCAGCAAAGCCTGAGGGTGGTCCCGAACCGGCGGCCCCCTCAAGGCTTCACAGATTGAACAAGACGGCTTGCCGACTGACCTGCGGATTTGAGTGACAAACCCATGCCAAAACGTACAGACATTAAAAGCATCCTGATTCTCGGCGCTGGCCCGATCGTGATCGGCCAGGCCTGCGAATTCGACTACTCCGGCGCCCAGGCCTGTAAAGCCCTGCGCGAAGAGGGCTACCGCGTCATCCTGGTGAACTCCAACCCGGCTACCATCATGACCGACCCGGCCATGGCCGACGCCACCTACATCGAGCCGATCAAGTGGCAGACCGTTGCCAAGATCATCGAGAAAGAGCGTCCGGACGCGCTGCTGCCGACCATGGGTGGCCAGACTGCCCTGAACTGCGCCCTGGACCTGGAGCGCGAAGGCGTTCTGGAGAAGTTCGGCGTAGAGATGATCGGTGCCAACGCCGACACCATCGACAAGGCTGAAGACCGTTCGCGCTTCGACAAGGCGATGAAATCCATCGGCCTGGCGTGCCCGCGTTCCGGTATCGCCCACAGCATGGAAGAGGCCAACGCGGTCCTCGAGAAGCTCGGCTTCCCGTGCATCATTCGTCCGTCCTTCACCATGGGCGGCACCGGTGGCGGTATCGCTTACAACCGTGAAGAGTTCGAAGAAATCTGTGCCCGTGGTCTGGACCTGTCGCCGACCAAAGAGCTGCTGATCGACGAATCGCTGATCGGCTGGAAAGAATACGAAATGGAGGTTGTCCGCGATAAGAAGGACAACTGCATCATCGTCTGCTCGATCGAAAACTTCGACCCGATGGGCGTGCACACCGGTGACTCGATCACCGTGGCGCCGGCACAGACCCTGACCGACAAGGAATACCAGATCCTGCGTAACGCCTCCCTGGCGGTACTGCGCGAGATCGGTGTGGAAACCGGCGGTTCCAACGTTCAGTTCGGTATCTGCCCGAACACCGGCCGCATGGTCGTGATCGAGATGAACCCGCGAGTATCCCGTTCCTCGGCACTGGCTTCGAAAGCCACCGGTTTCCCGATCGCCAAGGTCGCGGCCAAACTGGCTGTGGGCTACACCCTCGACGAGCTGTCGAACGATATCACCGGCGGCAAGACCCCGGCGTCCTTCGAACCGTCCATCGACTACGTCGTGACCAAGCTGCCACGTTTCGCTTTCGAGAAATTCTCCAAGGCTGACGCGCGCCTGACCACTCAGATGAAGTCGGTGGGTGAAGTCATGGCCATCGGCCGTACCTTCCAGGAGTCCCTGCAGAAAGCCCTGCGCGGTCTGGAAGTCGGCGTGTGCGGTCTGGACGAGAAGGTTGACCTGCGCAACCCGGAAAGCATGAGCATCCTCAAGCGCGAACTGACCGTGCCGGGCGCCGAGCGCATCTGGTACGTGGCGGACGCCATGCGCGCCGGCATGAGTGTTGAAGACATCTTCGGCATGACCATGATCGATCCTTGGTTCCTGGTGCAGATGGAAGATCTGATCAAGGACGAAGAGAAGGTCAAGACCCTGGGCCTGACCAGTATCGACCGCGATCTGATGTTCCGCCTCAAGCGCAAAGGCTTCTCCGATCAGCGTCTGGCCAAGCTGCTGGGCGTGACCGAGAAGGCTCTGCGTCGCCACCGTCAC
>NZ_RCNW01000487.1:0-62221 GCF_004307605.1 Pseudomonas sp. Sample_24 | reverse complement strand
CCGGTCCTGCTCCGTGGGCCCGCCGCCATCGGCCATCCATGGCCGGGGGCGGCTACCGCGGCATCCTTGCCGCGGTGCCCACTGCGCAGAACCTCCACTCGGCCTTCCAACGGGGCAGATCAAATACCAAATCAAGATCAACAACCAAAGCCAAAGCCAAAGTTTCATTGAAACCTGTAGGAGCGAGCCTGCTCGCGAAAAATGTCCAGATACCACGTCCATTCAGAGCGCAAGTGTTATCGTTGAAGTCCATCGCGAGCTGGCTCGCTCCTCATTCAAATGAACATCCATCCCAAGCGAACAGCGCAGGCTGCGTTTCCCCCTCATGATCAGGGCTACTCAATGGCCGCTGATTTGCCCATACCCCCCCTATCTGCTAGTGTCGCGCCGGTTTAACGTCAACCGGAAATCGCCGCCATGGCCCGCAAAAAAGCTGCACTGGATTTCGAACAATCCCTCGCCGACCTGCAAACGCTGGTGGAACGTCTGGAGAATGGCGAATTGTCGCTGGAAGATTCGTTGACCGCTTTCGAGCAAGGCATCGGTCTGACCCGCGATTGCCAGGCGGCGCTGGCGCAGGCTGAGCAGAAGGTTCAGGTGCTGCTCGAGCGTGATGGCGAGCTGGCCGAGGAACCCTTCGACGCGGACCAGCCAGAATGATTGCAGCGTATTCGGCGACCAGCCAGGCCCGGGTCAATGCGGCTCTCGAAACCCTGTTCATCGCCCCGAGCTCTGAGCTCGCGCGGCTCTACGAAGCAATGCGCTACAGCGTGATGAACGGCGGCAAGCGCGTGCGTCCATTGTTGGCCTATGCAGCCTGCGAAGCGCTTGGCGGAAAGGCCGAGCAAGCCAACGGCGCGGCCTGCGCAGTGGAATTGATCCACGCCTATTCGCTGGTGCATGACGATTTGCCGGCCATGGACGATGATGACCTGCGTCGCGGCCAGCCCACCACCCACAAGAAATTCGATGAAGCCTGCGCGATTCTCGCCGGTGACGGTTTGCAGAGCCTGGCGTTCAGCGCCCTGCTCGACCCGCGCCTGAGCCATGCAGAAGCCGACATCCGCCTGCAAATGGTCACCGCACTGGCCCAGGCTGCAGGCCCGGCCGGCATGGTCGGCGGTCAAGCCATCGACCTGGGCTCGGTCGGCCTGAAGCTCGATCAAAAAGCCCTCGAATACATGCATCGGCACAAGACCGGTGCCTTGATCGAAGTCAGCGTCAAACTCGGCGCCCTGGCCAGTGGCCGTGCCGAGAAGGACGAACTGAAATCCCTGCAGACTTATGCAAGGGCTATCGGCCTGGCGTTTCAGGTTCAGGACGACATTCTCGACGTCGAAAGCGATACCGAAACCCTCGGCAAACGCCAGGGGGCGGACATTGCCCGCGACAAGCCGACCTACCCGGCCCTGCTCGGCCTCGACGCGGCCAAGGCCTACGCCCTGGAACTGCGCGATCAGGCCCTGCATGCGCTGCGACCGTTTGACGCGGCGGCCGAGCCATTGCGTGACCTGGCCCGGTATATCGTCGAGCGCCGCAGCTGACGGCGTTTGCGCCAAAAAATACCAACGCGTGGGCAGGGGCCGATGCATCAGGTAAACTGCCGCATCTTTTATACCTATAACGATTCGCCTGATGCCCACGACGTTTCATGAGATTCCCCGCAAGCGCCCGACCACGCCCCTGCTCGACCGCGCGAACACGCCGGACGGCCTGCGCCGGTTAGGCGAAGCCGAGCTGGAAACCCTGGCCGATGAGTTGCGCCTGGAATTGCTCTACACGGTCGGCCAGACCGGTGGGCATTTTGGTGCCGGCCTGGGCGTGATCGAGCTGACCATCGCGTTGCATTACGTTTTCGACACCCCGGACGACCGGTTGGTGTGGGACGTGGGTCATCAGGCTTATCCGCACAAGATCCTCACCGGTCGCCGCGAGCGCATGGGCACCCTGCGCCAGAAGGACGGCGTTGCCGCTTTCCCGCGCCGCTCCGAGAGCGAGTACGACACCTTTGGCGTCGGCCACTCCAGCACCTCGATCAGTGCCGCGCTGGGCATGGCGATTGCCGCCCGCCTGCAAAACAGTGATCGCAAGGCCATCGCTGTGATCGGTGACGGCGCACTGACGGCCGGCATGGCGTTCGAAGCGCTGAACCATGCGCCGGAAGTGGACGCCAATATGCTGGTGATCCTCAACGACAACGACATGTCGATCTCGCGCAATGTCGGGGGTTTGTCGAACTACCTGGCGAAGATTCTTTCCAGCCGCACTTACGCGAGCATGCGCGAAGGCAGCAAAAAAGTGCTGTCACGGCTGCCCGGCGCCTGGGAAATCGCCCGTCGTACCGAAGAGTACGCCAAAGGCATGCTGGTCCCCGGCACGCTGTTCGAAGAGCTGGGCTGGAACTACATCGGTCCGATCGATGGCCACGACTTGCCGACCCTGATCGCCACCCTGCGCAACATGCGCGATCTCAAAGGCCCGCAATTCCTGCACGTCGTCACCAAAAAAGGCAAAGGCTTCGCCCCGGCGGAAGTCGACCCGATCGGTTACCACGCCATCACCAAGCTTGAGCCGCTGGACGCCCCGGCCGCTGCGCCGAAAAAAGCCAGCGGGCCGAAGTATTCCGGTGTGTTCGGCGAATGGCTGTGCGACATGGCCGCTGCTGACCCGCGCCTGGTCGGCATCACGCCGGCGATGAAGGAAGGCTCCGACCTGGTGGCCTTCAGCGAGCGTTTTCCGCTGCGCTACTTCGACGTGGCGATTGCCGAGCAACACGCGGTGACCCTCGCGGCCGGCATGGCCTGTGAAGGCGCCAAACCGGTCGTGGCGATCTATTCGACCTTCCTGCAACGCGGTTACGACCAGTTGATACATGACGTGGCGGTGCAGAACCTCGACGTGCTGTTCGCCATCGATCGCGCCGGGCTGGTTGGCGAAGACGGCCCGACCCACGCTGGCAGCTTCGATCTGTCTTTCCTGCGCTGCATCCCCGGCATGCTGGTGATGACCCCGAGCGATGAGAACGAACTGCGCAAAATGCTCACCACCGGTCACCTTTACGAAGGCCCGGCGGCGGTGCGTTACCCGCGCGGCAATGGCCCGAATGCGACTATCGAAAAAGACCTCGAGCCCATCGAGATCGGCAAAGGCGTGGTTCGCCGCCAGGGCAGCAAAGTCGCCCTGCTGGTGTTCGGCGTGCAACTGGCCGAGGCGCTGAAAGTCGCAGAGAAGCTGGATGCAACCGTGGTCGACATGCGTTTCGTCAAACCGCTGGACGAGGAACTCGTTCGCCAGATCGCGGCCAGCCATGAGCTGTTGGTGACCATCGAAGAGAACGCGATCATGGGCGGCGCCGGTGGCGCAGTCAGCGAGTTACTCGCCCGCGAGAACATACTCAAGTCGATGCTGCACCTGGGCTTGCCAGACATCTACGTCGAACACGCCAAGCCTGCGCAAATGCTGGCTGAGTGCGGGCTGGATGAGGCCGGAATCGAAGCTTCGATTCGCACGCGCCTGCAACTGCTGAACACCTCAATATAAGACTTACGCAAAACCCTGTAGGAGCGAGCCTGCTCGCGATAGCGGACTGACAGTCAACCGATTCTCTGACTGACATACCGTCATCGCGAGCAGGCTCGCTCCTACATTGGTTTTTTGCGATCTTAAGATTTGGTTCGCTCCAACGTATTAACGGACTGCCATGAAACTCTCCCCTCTCGCCCTGTCGCTGACCCTCCTGCCGGCCGGCCCACTGCTGGCCGACACCTTCGAACGCGATCAAGCCCTGAAGCTGCCCGACGTGCTGATCAGCGCCAACCGTCAGGTCGAAGCGCGCAACGACAGCAGCGCCGCCAACACCGTGTTCACCCGCGAAGACATCGACCGCCTGCAACCAGACAGCGTCACCGAACTGCTGCGCCGGGTGCCGGGGGTGCAGGTAGCGCAAACCGGTGGTCGCGGCAGTCTGCCGGGGATTTACATTCGCGGCACACAGTCGGCGCAAAGCCTGGTGCTGGTGGACGGTCAACGCATCGGCAATTCATCCTCGGGCGACAGCAATCTGCAACACATCAACATTGAACAGGTCGAGCGCGTAGAAGTGTTGCGCGGCTCCCGTTCGGCGATTTATGGCAGCGATGCGATTGGCGGGGTGATCCAGATTTTCACCCGGCGTGGCAGCGAACCGGGATTGCGTCCACAAATGCATGTCGGTTTCGGCAGCAACCAGACCTGGGAACGCAGCCTCGGCTTGTCTGGCGGCGATGAGCAGACACGCTTCAATCTGGGTGCCAGCCTCAATGAAACCGCCGGAATAAATCGCACTCACGAGTCGTATCCCAGCGATGGCGATCACGATGCTTACCGCAATAAATCGTTCAGCCTGAGCCTCAGCCATGCCCTGACCGATGACATTGAAATCGGCGCCAATGTGCTGGATAACCGTGGCAAAACTGAATACGACAACCCGTTCGGTCGCTTCGACCTGAATACCTTCGAGTCAGTCCAGGAGCAGCCCTACAACGAGTTCGACGTGAGCAGCGTCAGCAGCTACGTCGACGCGCGGGTCAACGATCTGTGGAAAACCCGCATCGAATTCGGTCACAGCGAAAACCGCGAGAAAACCTTCGACAAACTCAGTGATGAACGCAGCGTGTTTAACACCTACCGCGACTCGGTGAACTGGCAGAACGACCTGACACTCAACGAGCGCAACAGCCTGATTCTTGGCGGTGACTGGTATGAAGACCGGCTCAACAGCAGCACCGCATTCGAGGAAGACAGTCGCTGGAACCGCGCAGCATTTATCCAGCATCGCTTTCAGGCCGACCACTTCTCCACCGAGCTGGGTTTGCGCCGTGACCAGAACCAGCAATTCGGCGGCCAGAACAGCTGGAGCGGCACCCTGACCCTGCCGCTGAACCCTGACAACGATGTGCTGCTGACCTACAGCGAAGGTTTCCGCGCACCAACCTTCAATGACTTGTATTACCCGGACTTCAGCAACCCCGACCTGAAACCGGAAACCTCGAAAAGCTACGAGTTGCAATGGCGCAGTCAGTTGACCGAGACCAGTCGACTGGAAGCATCGCTGTACCGTACTGACCTTGAAGACGCGATCATCTTCGGCAGCAACTCACGCCCGGAAAACGTTGCGTCGGCACGGATCAACGGCTTTGAAGCGGCGCTGAAGCAAGAACTGTTCGGTTGGCAGAGCAACCTCGGCGTGGCGATCATCGACCCACGGGACCGCGAAAGCGGCCACACCCTGGCCCGCCGCGCACGCCGCACTGTGAGCCTGGACCTCGACCGGCAGTTTGATCGACTGGGCCTCGGTGCCAGTTGGCAGGCGGTCAGTAGCAGCTATGACGACTTGAACAATCAGCAGCCATTGGGCGGTTATGCGTTGCTGGGCTTACGCAGTAGCTGGGCGCTCAATCGCCATATCAATCTCGAGCTGAAGGTCGATAACCTGCTGGACAAGGGTTACAGCCGAGTGCTGTACAGCCATGAAGGCAATCAGTATGGGTATCGCGAGGAAGGTCGGGCGTGGATGTTCGGTGTGACCTGGACCCCGGAACTCTGACCCACGATGGTTCCCACGCTCCGCGTGGGAACCATCATTCAAAGCTTTTTAGCGATCCGGCGCAATCAACTGGCACAACTTGGCGGTTGCCTCGATCATCTGCCCACTGGGCCGTTCCAGGCCTTTGTCCGTGACCAATCGCAACTGACCTTGCGCCACGGCCGTGACCTGCGGCCACGCCTTCCACGCATCAAGCTGCGCCTGATCACTCGCCAGAATCAGCTCGGGATTACGCTGCAACACTGCCTCCACACTGACTTGCGGCGCCGGCAACGTCAGGTCGGCAAATACGTTACGGGCGCCGCAAACCTCCAGCGCATCGCTGATGATCTGCCCGCCACCGACGGTGTAAAGCGGCCGATCCCAGACCTGATAGAACACCCGCAATGGTTGATCCCGTCGATAGCGTTGACGCAACTGCGCAAGTCGCTGGCGTAGATCGGAAGTCAGTGCAGCCCCGCGTTCGCGGCGGCCGAGTTGCGAGGCGATCGCCTCGATCTGCTGGGTCAGTTGATCGAGTGTGTGTGGCTCGGCGACGAAAGTCGGGATGTTCAGGCGCTGGAGCTGATCACGCTGGGCCGGGCTGACGCTGCCGGGCCAAAGCAACAGCAAGTCGGGCTGCAAGCTGAGCAAGCGCTCGATGTCCAACTGACCGTAGCGGCCAACGGAAGGCAGATGCTTGAGTTCGGCGGGACGCTCACCGGCATCCAGCACACCCACCAATAGGTCGGCCGAACCCAGTTCAACAACGATTTCGGAAAGAGAAGGCGCGAGGCTGACGACTCGCTCGACCGCGCTTGTCGAACCACTGAAGGCCAACAGCAGAACCGTCAGCCAGACCGCGCGCATCAACCGAGTTGACGCGGAATACGGTAGAGATAGAACAGCACCGCGGTCGACAGTGCCAACAACATCAGCGGTACTGCCTCGAGGCCGACAAACACCGCCAACGCACCAATCCAGGCCGGCAGGCCAGCGACGAGCAATGCCGCACGGCGCTTGGCTGCCAGGCTGATCCACGCAGCGGGTTCTTCTGGGGTGTCGAGGGCTTTCTGGGTGGCGATCAGCGCGTGTTTGTATCGACCGAAAAACTTCAGGCTGACGAACATCGAGGCGACGCCAGCGATGAACAATGGCATCGCCAGCACTGGCAGAATCGCTTCGGTCTGGCCGAACACACCGTTGATCACGAACAGCGGCAACAAGGCCAGCGCCAGGTATTGCCACCAGTTGACGGACAGTCGCCGCCGCACCTGACCGCGGGTCACGCCCGGTCTACCTCGCCCTGATGCTCATTACCCATCATGTGGTCGAGCTTGCTGGCTTTGGTGGCCAGATAGAGTTTGTTGTGCGGATTATGGCCGGTGTGCAGCGGCACGCGCTCGGCAACCACGATGCCCATGTCGGTCAAGGCTTTGACCTTGCGTGGGTTGTTGGTCATCAGACGCAGGGACTTGACGCCCAGGTGCTCGAGCATCGGCAGGCACATGGCGTAATCCCGCTGGTCCGCGGCAAAGCCCAGGCGCTCGTTGGCTTCAACGGTGTCGGCACCGCCATCTTGCAATTCGTAGGCGCGGATCTTGTTAAGCAGGCCGATGCCACGACCTTCCTGCCGCAAGTACAACAGCACGCCACGGCCTTCACGGGCAATGGCTTGCAGCGCGGCCTCCAGTTGCGAACCGCAATCGCAGCGCTGGCTGAACAAGGCATCGCCGGTCAGGCATTCGGAATGCAGCCGGCCGAGTACCGGGGCACCGTCGGCGATCTCACCCAGGCTCAGCACGACGTGCTCGCGGCCGGTGGCTTCGTCGAGAAAACCGTGCATGGTGAATTGCGCAAAAGGCGTTGGCAGCTTGGAAGCGGCGACAAAAACGACAGGCACCGGTGTGCTCCTGATCTAAAGAGTCTGAAGATTCGCAGGTCGGCATTGTAACAGCACGTTCCGGGCGACGCTTAGGCTGAATTATCGGCGATAACTATCAAAAAGTTTGATATCCGGCCCGATCTGTTTCTGCAGGAGTCGCCGCAGGCTGCGATCTCTTGATCTTGTAAAGCAAAAATCAAAAGATTACAGGTTTCGGCAGCGCCTCAAGAGGGTTGGTTAATTGCGCCGAGCCATCCTGGTTCTCCCACTTAACCCCTCAGACGAAAATCCACACCAATCCTTGCATCGCCAGCCAGGCAAACACCCCGGCCAATACGTCATCGAGCATGATCCCGACACCGCCGTGGACGTGCCGGTCGATCCAGTGAATCGGCCAAGGTTTGAGAATATCGAAGAGGCGGAACATCAAGAACCCTGCCAACAGCCACTGCCATCCTTCGGGCACCAGCCACAAGGTAATCCACATTCCGACCATTTCGTCCCAGACGATGCCTTCATGGTCGTGTACGCGCAAATCATCGGCCACTTTGCCGCACAGCCAGAACCCGAACAGCATGGTGATGCCGAGCATCAACCAGTAGCCCCAGTCGGGCAGCATCTGCCACAGCGGAACAAAGGGTAGCGCAACTAACGACCCCCAAGTCCCCGGAGCCTTTGGCAAGGTGCCCGAGCCGAAGCCGAACGCCAAAAAATGCCACGGATTACGCCAGACCGACGACGGCACGAATTCCGCCGGGACCTGCTTGGGGTGATCTGTCACGGTGACTCCCGAAAATGTTGGTAACCCCGGGTTTGCGGGGTGATGTCCTGTCCGTCGGCATCCAGCAGCGTCACGCCCTGCCCTCTCACCACGCGGCCGATCACATGAATCGGCCAACCGTTGGCCAGCAACGTCGGCAACTCGACGGACGGTAAAGTGAACGCCAGTACGTAGTCATCGCCACCGCTCAGGGCTGCGCTTTGCGCATCGGGCTGGCCCAGGAAGGCCACCAGCGCCTGCGACAGTGGCAAACGGTCACGCTCGACTTGCAGGCCGACCTTCGACGCGAGAGCGATATGCCCGCAATCCGCGAGCAGGCCATCGGAAATGTCCAGCGCCGAAGTAGCCTTGCCGCGCAAAGCCTGGCCCAGCCCGAGTTGTGGTCGCGGTGACCAGTAGTGCGCCAGCAACGGCTCGGCGATGGCAGCATCTGCCGTGCGCTGACCGAGCACCAGCGGCAACGCGCCGGCGGCATTGCCCAACTCACCGCCGACACACAACAGATCGCCCGCTTGTGCGCCGCTGCGGGTCAACGCCTTGCCGGACGGCACGCGGCCAAACACGGTCATGGTCAGGCTCAACGGCCCCCGAGTCGTATCGCCACCGACCAACGCCACGCCGCAACTTTGCGCCATCTGGTTCAAACCACGGGCATAGGCTTGCAACCAATCGGTGGTTACCGTCGGCAAGGTCAGGGCAAGGGTAAAGGCGACCGGAGTGGCGCCCATGGCGGCGAGGTCGCTGACGGCCACGGCCAGCGAGCGCTGGCCGAGCAGAAAAGGATCGCAGGGGTCGGCGAAATGCACACCAGCCACCAGCGTATCGGTAGATATGGCCAACTGTTCCCCGGGAGGAACAGCCAGCAAGGCGCAGTCGTCGCCGATCCCGAGGGCAACGCCTTCGCCGCCCTGCGCACAAGGCGCGGCGGCAAAGTAATTGCGGATCAGCTCAAACTCGCCCATGGCGCAGTCAAGAGGTTCAAGCGCGGATCAGCGCTTGAACGCCTTCACTTCAGCTTCACGCAGACGCGGAGCCAGCTTGTCGAGCACACCATTGACGAACTTGTGGCCGTCGGTGGAACCGAAAACCTTGGCCAGTTCGATACCTTCGTTGATCACAACGCGGTACGGCACGTCGACGCGCTTGAGCAGTTCCCAGGTGGACAGACGCAAAACCGCCAGCTCAACCGGGTCCAGTTCTTCGATGGTCAGGTCGAGGCACGGCGTGAGTGCAGTGTCGATTTCGGTCTTGAACTGCGGAACCCCGTGCAGGATTTCGCGGAAATAGGCGCCATCGACATCGGTGAAATCGTTATCGACCCGGAACTGCGCTTCGATCTCGTTCAGCGACTGCTTGGCCATGTGCCATTGGTACAGCGCCTGGGTCGCGAGCTGACGGGCTTCGCGGCGCTTGACGCTTTTCGATGGCTTGCCGGCATCCGCAGGCTTTGGATCGCGCGGGTTGAAACGATCGCTTTCGTCGCTAATCACTTGGCCTCCAACTGCGCCAGCAGGCTGACCATTTCCAGAGCGGACAGGGCAGCTTCAGCACCTTTGTTGCCGGCCTTGGTGCCGGAACGTTCGATGGCTTGCTCGATGGAATCAACGGTCAGGACGCCGAAAGCGACCGGTACGCCGAATTCCATGGACACCTGGGCCAGGCCCTTGGTGCACTCGCCAGCCACGTATTCGAAGTGCGGAGTACCGCCACGAATGACCGCGCCCAGGGCGATGATTGCTGCGAACTCGCCTTTCTGAGCGACTTTCTGCGCAACCAGCGGAATTTCGAAGGCGCCAGGCGCGCGGATGATGGTGATGTCGCTTTCGCTCACGCCGTGGCGAACCAGGGCATCAACTGCACCGCTGACCAGGCTTTCAACGACGAAGCTGTTGAAACGGCCCACTACCAAAGCGTAGCGGCCTTTAGGGGCGATGAAGGTACCTTCGATGGTCTTCAGGGTCATTCGTTAGATCTCTTAAAGAGCCGGGACACGTCTCGTACGCATCCCTCAGTGATATTTGAACCGCGAATACAGCGCCGGAAATCGCACATCGGTGTTCACTTGCATATCTATGTGGCGAGGGAGCTTGCTCCCGCTGGGCTGCGAAGCGGCCCCTATTGTGGGTGCTGCGCACCCAGGCGGGAGCAAGCTCCCTCGCCACAATAAATCAAATATGCCTTGAGCGAACAACGAGGCCAAAACCCGGCGTCTTATTCGGAGGGCACGTATTCTACAACTTCCAGATCGAAACCGGATATCGCATTAAATTTCATCGGTGCGCTCATCAAGCGCATTTTGCGCACGCCCAGGTCTCGCAGAATCTGCGAACCGGCACCGACAATGCTGTAGGTGGTCGGTTTTTTCGGGGTGGCGTGGTCGGCGGTTTCGCGGATATGCGCCAGCAACACGTCGCCATCGAGCGGGTGACCGAGCAACAACACCACGCCACTGCCGGCCTCGGCAACCGCAGCCATGGCGGCGCGCAGGCTCCAGCGCCCTGGTTGCTTGACCATCAACAGGTCGCGCAGCGGGTCCATGTTGTGCACCCGAACCAGGGTCGGCTCTTCTGCGCAAACGTTGCCCAGAGTGAGCGCCATGTGCACGTCGCCTTCCACCGAATCACGATAGGTCACCAGGTTGAATTGGCCCAGTTCGCTGTCCAGCGGCTGCTCGGCAATCCGCTGAACGGTACGTTCGTGGATCATCCGATAGTGAATCAGGTCGGCAATGGTGCCGATCTTGATGTCGTGTTCGGCGGCAAACGCTTCCAGTTCGGCGCGACGGGACATGGTGCCATCGTCGTTCATCACTTCGCAGATCACGCCGCTTGGCTCGAAACCGGCCATGCGCGCCAGGTCGCACGCCGCTTCGGTGTGGCCGGCACGAGCCAGCGTACCGCCGGCCTGGGCCATCAGCGGGAAAATATGGCCCGGGCTGACGATGTCTTCGGCCTTGGCATCACGGGCCGCAGCCGCTTGCACGGTGCGCGCACGGTCGGCGGCGGAGATGCCGGTGGTGACACCGGTGGCCGCTTCGATCGATACAGTGAACTTGGTGCCGAAACCGGAACCGTTGCGCGGCGCCATCAATGGCAGCTTGAGCAATTCACAGCGCTCGCGGCTCATCGGCATGCAGATCAGTCCACGGGCGTGCTTGGCCATGAAGTTGATGTGTTCGGGCTTGCAGCACTCGGCGGCCATGATCAGGTCGCCTTCGTTCTCACGGTCTTCGTCATCCATGAGGATGACCATCTTGCCTTGGCGGATATCTTCAACCAGCTCTTCGATGCTATTGAGCGCCACAAGGCACCCCCTTCTTTTGAAATTTGAGCTTCAGGATTTGAGGTAGCCGTTGGCGGCCAGAAAGCTTTCGGTGATGTTGCCGGAGGCTGGTTCTGCAGCCTTGTCGCCCAACAGCAGACGTTCCAGATAACGGGCCAGCAAGTCCACTTCCAGGTTCACCCGGCGACCTGGCTGGTAGGACGCCATGATGGTTTCACTCAGGGTGTGCGGAATGATGGTCAGCAGGAATTCCGCGCCATCGACCGCGTTCACGGTCAGGCTGGTGCCGTCGACAGTAATCGAGCCTTTATGCGCGATGTACTTGGCCAGGTCTTTTGGCGCGCGGATACGGAATTCCACGGCGCGGGCGTTCTCGGTGCGGGCAACCACTTCGCCCACACCATCGACGTGACCGCTGACCAGATGCCCGCCGAGGCGCGTGGTCGGGGTCAGGGCTTTTTCCAGATTGACCGGGCTGCCGCTTTTCAGGTCGTTCATGGCGGTGCAGTCGAGGGTTTCACGGCTGACATCCGCCGCAAAGCCATTGCCCGGCAATTCAACGGCAGTCAGGCACACGCCATTGACCGCGATGCTGTCGCCCAGTTTGACGTCGCTCAGGTCGAGCTTGCCGGTTTCGACGTGAACCCGCACATCACCGCCCTTTGGGGTCAATGCACGAATACTGCCGATGGATTCGATGATGCCGGTAAACATGAGGTTCTCCTCGAGAACAAAGCCAGCGCCTACGCGATGGCCGGGAATTATACGCTGGCGGCTGGCGAAGGAATGGCAGTGACCCGCCAGTCATCGCCAACCGCGCGAATTTCGGTGATTTTCAGCTCGGGCGCATCCTTCATGTGCGCGAGCGGCCAATCCAGCAACGGCCGCGCCGAAGAGCCCATGAACTTGCCGGCGATGAAAATCTGGAACTCGTCCACCAGACCGAGTTGGGCGAAGGCACCCGCCAGCCGTGGGCCGGCCTCGACCAATACTTCATTGACGTCACGCCTGGCGAGCTCGACCAGCAACTGACGAAGATCGACCTGCCCATCGTAGCCCGGCACGATCAGGCATTCCGGGCCATTGGCATATTGTTCTTCCACCGCCACGCACGTCGCCACCAACGCTGGGCCAGCCTTGAAGAACGGCGCATCCAGCGGCACCCGCAGACGCCCGTCGACCAGCACCCGCAAGGGTGGCCGGCTCATGGCCAGTGCGGTTTGCTCCCCGTCCAGGCCCAGCTCATCGGCGCGTACGGTCAAACGAGCATTGTCCGCCAGCACCGTGTCCGCGCCAGTCAATACCACGCTGGCCTGGGCTCGCAGGCGTTGCACCGCCGAACGCGCCGCCGGGCCGGTGATCCATTGGCTCTCGCCGTTTTCCATCGCCGTGCGACCGTCAAGGCTCATGGCCAGTTTGACCCGCACGAACGGCAGGCCGTGTTCCATGCGTTTCAGGAAACCTTGATTGAGCTTGCGCGCTTCGCTTTCCAGCACACCGCTTTCGGTGGCGATGCCCGCCTGCTCCAGACGTTGCAGGCCACGGCCGGCAACATCCGGGTTCGGGTCCTGCATGGCCGCGACGACCCGCGCCACACCGGCATTCACCAGCGCATCGGCGCAGGGCGGTGTGCGGCCGTGGTGGCTGCAAGGCTCGAGGGTGACGTAAGCGGTCGCGCCCCGGGCCAGTTCACCGGCAGCGCGCAAGGCATGGACTTCGGCGTGGGGTTCACCGGCGCGCTCATGCCAGCCTTCGCCGACAATTTGCCCGGCCTGGACGATCACGCAGCCAACCCGTGGATTGGGATGCGTCGTGTAGTGCCCCTTGCGCGCCAGCTCGAGGGCGCGCGCCATGTAATGCGCGTCGAGGATGGCCTGTTCGGCGGACGTGGTCATTCTTTCACCGGCTCACGGGCCAGGCGATCGATCTCTTCGCGGAACTCGTTGAGGTCCTGGAAGCGGCGATACACCGAAGCGAAACGGATATAGGCGACTTCGTCGAGCTTTTGCAGCTCGGCCATCACCAGTTCACCGACCACCAGGGACTTGACCTCGCGTTCGCCGGTGGCGCGCAGTTTGTGTTTGATGTGCACCAGCGACGATTCGAGGCGTTCGACACTCACCGGGCGCTTTTCCAGCGCCCGCTGCATGCCGGCACGGAGTTTTTCTTCGTCGAACGGCTGGCGACTGCCGTCGGTTTTGATCAGGCGCGGCAACACCAGTTCGGCGGTCTCGAACGTCGTGAAACGTTCGCCGCAGGCCAGGCATTCACGCCGGCGGCGCACCTGTTCGCCCTCGGCGACCAGACGCGAGTCGATGACCTTGGTGTCGTTGGCACCGCAGAAGGGACAGTGCATGGTGGCAGGCAACAAAAAAAGGGAGGGCCATGGTAGCGCATCCCGGTGGCAAGACAAGCCATAGGGTTTGCGGTATACAGACGGGATGATCAATTGATCCATGGATTTCATCTTTCCGGAGCTGCCAATGTCGTTACGTCCGCTCGTTTTGCTCAGCCTTTTCAGCCTGTTGGTGGCCTGCAGCAGCGATGCACCCCAGCCCCAGCCGCCTACGCCAGGCCCCGCGCCGCAACAAGCGCAGAAAAAAGCCAAAGAGGCCGCCAAACTCGGCCCATTGCCCGCCCATCAACGGGAATTGAGCGGCACTCTGCAAGGCGTGCCGACCGGTGCCGAAGTCGAACTGGCCTTGCTGGTGATCGATGACAAGGACCGCCCGCAACAATTGCTCGCCAGTTCCAGCCTGATCGGCAACAACCAGATTTTGCCGTTCCACCTGCGTTTCAATCCAGAATCCTTCCCCGCCGGTGCCCGTGTCGAACTGCGAGGCCGCGCCAGCCAGTCCGGCCAGTTGATCCTGCATCTGCCGTCGCAAGTGATTACCCAGCCGACGACCCAGGCGCTGGGCCAGCTGCAATTCGTCAAAGCCCCATGAGTGCACCGCTCGACCTGCAACAGGCGTTGGGTGAACTGCTCGGTGATGCGCGCTTGGTCGCCTGTGAGCTACCGCTGACCGATCTGAAGTTGTGGCTGATCGACGGCGACAACATGGACCGTGCCTTCAGCCCAGAAGAAACCCGGCGCATCCTGCACGAGCCGCCTTACTGGAGTTTCTGCTGGGCCAGCGGGTTGGCCGTGGCCCGTTATCTGGCCAACAACCGGCATTGGGTCGAAGGCAAACGTGTGCTGGATTTTGGCGCAGGGTCCGGTGTGGCGGGCATTGCCGCGGTGAAGGCCGGCGCACTGGAAGTAGTGGCCTGTGACCTTGATCCGCTGGCGATTGCCGCCTGTCGGGCGAATGCCGAACTCAATGGCGTACAACTCGACTACTCGACGGATTTTTTTGCCGAGGCCGATCGCTTCGATCTGATTCTGGTGGCGGACGTGCTGTACGACCGGGCCAACCTGCCATTGCTCGATGAGTTCTTGAGTCGTGGCCGGGAGGCGCTGGTGGCGGATTCGCGGGTACGGGATTTTCGCCATCCGCTGTACCGGCGTATCGAAATGCTCGAAGCCATGACCTTGCCGGATCTGGCCGAGCCGGAAGAGTTTCGGCATGTGAGCCTGTATCACGCCGCCCGGACATGATCGTTCCCACGCTCCGCGTGGGAATGCAGCCCAAGACGCTCCGCGTCTCAAAAGCAGACGCAGAGCGTCCCTTGAGGCGTTCCAACGCAGAGCGTGGGAACGATCAATGTTCCGACTTCCGGCCGCCCCCCACCAGGCCGTATAGTGGCCCCATTCACGCTTTTACGAGATTGCCCATGAGTCAGCAAACGCCGTACATCTTCGACGCCACGACTGCCGATTTTGACCAGTCGGTGATCGAGAACTCTTTCCACAAACCGGTGCTGGTGGATTTCTGGGCCGAATGGTGTGCGCCGTGCAAAGTGTTGATGCCGATGCTGCAGACCATCGCCGAGAGCTATCAGGGCGAATTGCTGCTGGCCAAGGTCAACTGCGACATCGAACAAGACATCGTCGCCCGCTTCGGTATTCGCAGCCTGCCGACCGTGGTGCTGTTCAAGGACGGTCAACCGGTGGACGGGTTTGCCGGTGCGCAGCCGGAATCCGCTGTGCGCGCCTTGCTTGAACCTCATGTGCAGATGCCGCCACCTGCCGCGGCCGATCCGTTCGAACAGGCCCAAGCCTTGTTCGACGACAGCCGATTCGCCGATGCCGAAGCGCTGCTCAAAGTCATCCTGGGCGAAGACAACACCAACGCCAAGGCCCTGATTCTCTACGCACGCTGCCTCACTGAGCGCGGTGAGCTGGGCGAGGCGCAAGTTGTGCTCGATGCGGTCAAGAGCGACGAACACAAGGCTGCCCTCGCCGGTGCCAAGGCGCAGATCAAGTTTCTCGGCCTGGCCCGGGATCTGCCGGATGCCGCTGACCTGAAGGCGCGACTGGCGAAAGACCCCCAGGACGACGAAGCGGTCTATCAACTGGCGATTCAGCAATTGGCCCGCCAGCAATACGACGCCGCGCTGGATGCCCTGCTCAAGTTGTTCATCCGCAATCGCAGCTACAACGAAGGCCTGCCGCACAAGACCTTGCTGCAAGTGTTCGAGCTGCTGGGCAATGACCACCCGCTGGTGAGCACCTACCGTCGCAAGTTGTTTGCCGCACTGTACTGATCACGCCCCGTAGGAGCCGGCTTGCTGGCAATGCACGATGACGCGGTTCACCTGCTGAAACGCAGCGTCCGCATCGCCAGCAAGCCGGCTCCTACAGCCAGCGATAAATCGGCGTATCGCCGCCGCTTTCCACCTTCACATCCGGGCTGTGGCGCAGGCGCACCAACAAGCGCTTGCCCGCTGCGGCGCTGCCGGTCAGAGCTTCAAGTTGATCGAGCAGGTCCGGCCCGCTCAACTGTCCGGCCTTGCGCAGCAAATCCCTGGCGACCTGCCACAGCGAATCATCCTGGCTCATCGGTTTCGCCGCTGGCGCGCTGACGTCGACTTTATCGACCTGCAACTGCGCGCCCAGCCTGGCCCAGTCGGCGTCATCCATTTCCAGCGTCAAATCCACCGGCCATTCGCCGATGCTTCCGCGAATTCGCAACATAAGTCTGCTCCTGCACATTTCTGACTTGCATGCTCCCATGGGACTTGTGCAACGCCAAGCAGCCAGTCAAACTCTCCGCACTTACGTTATAAGATTACATAACAGATTGTTCACTTTACTTTCCGGAGACTCGCCATGCGTCGTCTGTTGCTCGCTTTGCCGTTTGCCTTGTTGCCCCTGGCTGTCGCCCACGCGGCTGACGAGCATGACCATGATCACGATCATGAACACGGCAGCCTGGGTGCCCATGAGCACGGTGTCGGCCGGCTCAACGCGGCGCTGGACGGCCAGACCCTCGAGCTGGAGCTGGAAAGCCCGGCGATGAACCTGGTGGGCTTCGAACATGCCGCGACCACCGACGCCGACAAAGCCAAAGTCGCAGCGGTTCGTACTCAGCTGCAGAAACCACTGACGCTGTTCAACCTGGCGAAAGCTGCAGGCTGCGTGGTGCAAAACCAGACCCTGGAAAGCCCGCTGTTTGGCGATAAACCAGACGTAGATGATGACCACGATGGCGACGCCAAGGACGAGCATCATCACGACCACAGCGAAATCCACGCCCACTACCAGTTCACCTGCGCCACACCGGCGGCGCTGAAGACCCTGGATCTGGCGAACATTTTCAACACTTTCCCGGCGACCCGGACCATTCAGGTACAACTGATCGGCCCGAGCGGCCAGCAAGGGGTTGAAGTGACGGCCCAGGCCGCGGCCCTGAAATTCTGAATCTATCCGGATCCTGTAGGAGCAAGGCTTGCCCGCGATGAACGATAGCGCGGAGCTCCTGTTAAACCGCGGTGTAGCCATCGCGAGCAAGCTTTGCTCCTACGGATCATCAACATTCTTGAAATCGGCGCCATGACCCAAGCACTCATCGAACTGTCCGACCTGGGCTTCAGCTGGCCCGGTCATCCGCCGCTGCTGGACATCCCGGCGTTTCGCCTTTCACCTGGTGAAACCCTGTTCCTCAAAGGCCCCAGCGGCAGCGGCAAGACCACCCTGCTCGGCTTGCTGGGCGGCGTGCAGAAGCCTGATCGCGGCAGCATTCGCCTGCTCGGCCAGGAGCTCACCGAACTGTCGGCCGGTGCCCGCGATCACTTTCGCGTCGATCACACCGGCTACATCTTCCAGCAGTTCAACCTGCTGCCGTTTCTGTCGGTGCGAGAAAACGTCGAACTGCCCTGCCACTTCTCCAAACTGCGCGCCGAACGGGCCAGGCAGCGTCACGGCAGCGTCGATAAAGCCGCCGCCACCCTGCTCGCCCACCTGGGTTTAAAGGATGAAAACATCCTCGGTCGGCGTGCCGATTCGCTGTCCATCGGCCAACAGCAACGAGTGGCCGCCGCACGCGCGTTGATCGGTCAGCCGGAGTTGGTGATCGCCGACGAACCGACTTCGGCGCTCGATTACGACGCCCGGGAAAACTTCATTCGCCTGCTGTTCGCCGAATGCCGCGAAGCCGGGTCGAGTCTGTTGTTCGTCAGCCATGACCAGAGCCTGGCGCCGCTGTTCGATCGCAACCTGTCGCTGGCCGAGCTCAATCGCGCCGCCAGCCCGTCCGAGGTCTGAGATGTATTTGTTTCGTCTAGCCATGGCCAGCCTGGCTAACCGTCGCTTCACCGCGATCCTCACCGCGTTCGCCATCGCCCTGTCGGTCTGCCTGCTGCTGGCGGTGGAGCGGGTGCGCACCGAGGCCAAGGCCAGTTTCGCCAGCACCATCAGCGGCACCGACCTGATCGTCGGCGCGCGCTCCGGCTCGGTGAATCTGTTGCTGTACTCGGTGTTCCGCATCGGCAACGCCACCAACAACATCCGCTGGGACAGCTTCGAACACTTCGCCAACAACCCGAAAGTGAAATGGGCGATCCCGATGTCCCTCGGCGATTCCCATCGCGGCTATCGGGTAATGGGCACCACCGAGGCCTACTTCGAGCATTACCAGTACGGCCGTCAACAACACCTGGAACTGGCCGCTGGCCGCGCCTTCGCCACTGATCCGTTTGAAGTGGTGCTCGGCGCCGAAGTGGCCGATGCGCTGCAATACAAGCTCGGCGAAAAACTGGTGCTGGCCCACGGCGTGGCGGCGATCAGTCTGGTCAAGCACGATGACAAACCGTTCACTGTGGTCGGCATTCTCAAGCGCACCGGCACACCGGTGGACCGAACGCTGCACATCAGCCTCGGCGGTATGGAAGCGATTCACATCGACTGGCACAACGGTGTGCCGGCCCGGGGCAACGGGCGAATCAGCGCCGATCAGGCACGCAACATGGACCTGAAGCCGCAAGCGATCACCGCGTTCATGCTCGGCCTCAACAGCAAGATTTCGACCTTCGCCGTGCAACGCGAGATCAACGAATTCCGTGGTGAACCGATGCTGGCGATCCTCCCGGGGGTGGCGCTGCAGGAGCTGTGGAGCTTGATGAGCACCGCCGAAAAAGCCTTGTTCGTGGTGTCCTTGTTCGTGGTGCTGACCGGGTTGATCGGCATGCTCACAGCGATTCTCACCAGCCTCAACGAACGCCGCCGCGAGATGGCGATTCTGCGTTCGGTGGGCGCACGGCCGTGGCATGTTGCGACCTTGCTGGTGCTTGAGGCTTTTGCCCTGGCGCTGTCCGGCGTAGTGGCGGGCGTGGCACTGCTGTACGTGTGCATCGCCGCGGCCCAAGGTTACGTGCAAGCCAATTACGGGCTGTTTTTGCCATTGGCCTGGCCCAGCGAATATGAATGGACGCTGCTCGGTGGCATCCTGATCGCCGCGCTGCTGATGGGCAGCGTGCCGGCCTGGCGTGCTTATCGCCAATCCCTGGCTGATGGCCTGTCGATCCGTTTATGAGGACTTTGAAAATGCCCCGCGCTGTCTTTGCGCTGTTGATGCTGGTCGCCCTGCCGCTATGGGCGGCCGAGCCGAAAGAGCTGACCTGGTCGGAAATGATCCCGCCGGATGCCGCACCGGAAGTGCCGAACATGACGCCGCTGCACGACCTGTCGAAGATGAGCGATGCATTGTCTGCCGAGTCAGCGCCAGCAGCGAAGCAGGACATGCCCAATGCGCCGGTGGTCAAAGCGCTCGACGGGCAGAACATTCGCCTGCCGGGCTACATCGTGCCGCTGGAAGTGAGTGAAGACGGACGCACCACGGACTTTCTGCTGGTGCCGTATTTCGGCGCCTGCATTCACGTGCCGCCACCGCCGTCGAATCAGATCGTGCATGTCAAAAGCGAAGTCGGGGTGAAGCTCGATGAGCTGTATCAGCCGTACTGGATCGAAGGGCCGATGCAGGTCAAGCCCTCCACCAGCGAATTGGCGGATGCCGGGTATCAGATGGAAGCGCAGAAAATTTATCTGTATGAATTGCCCGAATGAGTCCGGAGTTGTTTTGTTGATTCAGAAGATGCTTTCGCGGGCAAGCCTCGCTCCTGCAGCACGCGGGGTGCGGCGACCGCGTTCTGTGGTTCATGAGCACTGCATTACAAGCGCTTCGGGCGCAACGCTGAACCTGTAGGAGCGAGGCTTGCCCGCGAAGAGGTCCTCAGACATTCCACAAAAGCCAGACCTTCCACTGTTTCATTGAGCTGCATCAAAAGACCGAATCGTTAGGCAACTTACCATTGGACATCGAACATTTTTAACGTCCTTTGGAGCCCCCATGAACAAGTCTTTGCTCGGCGCATCGCTGGTCGCCCTCGCGCTCGCAGCCCCGCTCGCCCACGCCCATCAGGCGGGTGACATCATCCTTCGCGCCGGCGCGATCACCGTCAACCCGGAAGCCGACAGCTCCACCGTGAAGGTCGATCAAGGCCCGCTTAGCGGCGCCGACCTGGGCGGCAAGGCGACCATGAGCAGCGACACGCAATTGGGCCTCAACGTTGCCTACATGCTGACCAGCAACTGGGGTATCGAACTGCTCGCGGCCACACCGTTCGAGCATGACGTGAAACTCAAGAACACCGCGCTGAGCGCCGCCAACGGCAAACTCGGTACGCTCAAACACCTGCCGCCGACGCTGAGCGTGGTGTATTACCCACTGGACGGGAAGTCCGCTTTCCAGCCGTATGTGGGCGCCGGCATCAACTACACCTGGATCTACGACGAGCACGTTGGCAGCCAGGCCAGTGCCGCCGGTTTCAGCAACTTCAAGGCGAGCAATTCCTGGGGCATGGCCTGGCAGGTTGGTGCCGACTACATGCTGACCGACAACGTGATGATCAACGCCCAGGTGCGCTACATCGACATCGACACCCGCGCGACCGTGGAGAACAACGCCGTTGCACCGGGCACCCGGGCACGGGTGAACGTGGATGTCGATCCGTTCATCTACATGGTCGGTCTGGGTTATAAATTCTAAGGATTCACGTGGTGGTGAAGATCGTTCCCACGCTCCGCTTGGGAATGCGGCCAGGGATGCTCCGCGTCCCAAGAGCAGACGCAGAGCGTCCATTGAGGCATTCCCACGCAGAGCGTGGGAACGATACGCAAAAGGCGCTTTGACAGGCGCCTTTTTCTATTGCCCCAGCAGCCGCGCCAGGCCAACGCTCAACGGCGTTTGCGCGGGGGCTTTGAAACGTTCCAGCAATTGCCGATTGTTCGCCCGTGAATGGCGGATGTCACCGGAACGTGCCGGGGCGTAACTCACGGCAGGCAACTCGCCGACCACGCTTTCAAGTGCGGTCAGCAATTGCTTGAGACTGGTCGCCTGATTCCAGCCAACGTTGACCGCGCCGAGCTCAACCTGAGGCTTTTCGATGGCTTGCACCAGCAACTTCACCAGGTCCTCGACGTAGAGAAAATCCCGGGTCTGCTCGCCGTCGCCAAACACGGTGATCGGCAGGCCTTTCTGCGCGCGCTCGCTGAAAATGCTGATCACACCGGAGTACGGCGAGGACGGATCCTGACGCGGACCGAAGATGTTGAAGAAGCGAAAGATCACAGGTTCAAGACCATGCTCGCGCCGGTAGAAATCGAAGTAGTGCTCGCTCGCCAGTTTGTCTGACGCGTAGGGCGTCAACGGTGATTTTGCTGTGTCTTCATCGATCGACTCACCTTCGCCGTTGTTGCCGTACACCGCCGCACTGGAGGCAAACACAATCCGTTTGACCGCGGACTGGCGCATGGCTTCGCAGACATTCAGCGAACCGATGAAATTGCTTTGGTGGGTCTTCACCGGATCGTCCACCGAAGCCTGCACCGATGCCACTGCCGCCAGGTGCGCCACGGCGCTGCAACCGGCCATGGTCCGTGCCACCAGCGCGGCATCGGCGACGTCGCCGACAATCAGTTCGACCTTCGGATTATCCAATGGCAGATTGCTGCGCTTGCCCGTCGACAAGTCATCGAGGATGCGCACCGAATAGCCCTTGGCGAGCAAGGCATCGGTCAGGTGCGAGCCAATGAAACCGGCGCCGCCGGTGATTAAAACGGGGCCGTCAGCCATGGCGATAGAACCTGTCCAGTAGTCCGGGAAGTGCCGCACGCCAGGCGCGTGGCTTGATGCCGAAGGTGTGCAGAATTTTCTTGCAGGCCAGCACCGCATGTTGCGGTTCTTCGGCGGCATCCGGCCGCGCGGCATGGGCCTGGGCGGTCGGTGCTTCGAGCGCCAGCGGATGCAACGCCCGCGCTTCGGTGAGGATCGCCTGCCCCAGCGCCAGCGGCGTGGTCGCCTCATGCCCGGCGTAGTGGTAAGTCCCCCACAACGGCGCTGCGCAGTCGAGTTGCTTGAGCACCGAAATGATCACCCGGGCGGCGTCGTCCACCGGCGTCGGATTACCCCGACGGTCGTCGGCCAGCAGCAATTCATCCGGCTGCTCGGCCCGCTCGAGGAAACGGCCGAGGCTGCCGTCAGGGCTGTCATCGAGCAGCCAGCCGAAGCGCAGCAGCACGTGCTGCGGGCAGGTAGCGCGAACGCTCTGCTCGATTCGCCACAACGCCTGACCACGCAGGCCCAGCGGCACCGGTTCGTCTTTTTCGCTGTAGGCGGTGGCGCGGGAGCCATCGAACACGCGATAGCTTGAAGGCTGCAGCAGCACGATGTTGTGGTGCTGGCACAGTTCGGCCAGGCGTTCGACTGCGCGCTCTTGCCCGGCCAGACGTTGTTCGCTGACCGCCTCCGCCTGGAACCAGTCGAAGTAATAGGCGAGGTTGATCAACGCGTCCGGACGGGTGTCGTCGAGCAGTTGCGTCAGGCTCGCGGCATCCCAGCCGTTTTCGGGCGGGCGGGGGGCGAGGAAACCGATGTCTTCTTCCGCACCGAGGCGAATCAGCGCCTGCCCAAGGGCATTTCCGCCGCCCAGTAACATAAGGCGCATTCGCATAAAGTCAGCAGGCCCAGTCTGGTAAAAACAATGGCTGAATGGACAACGCCCGCGGGCGATGCCATTGATGGTTGCCGGAATCGTTGCATTTTGCGGGTTTAGTGCGCAACCGTCATCCGTAAAGTGTAGATGTCCGGGACTTCAACTCGCCCCCCCCCTGTGGCGAGGGAGCTTGCTCCCGCTGGGCTGCGAAGCGGCCCCAGATTGCTGGCGACTGCTTCGCGGTCGAACGGGAGCAAGCTCCCTCGCCACAGGGGAGGAATTGATAAACCGAGCGGTACTTGCATCTTCCCTGCCCCGCCCGCATAAATCAGCACATGAACCTGCCCATCCCCGCAGACAGTGCCCTGGACGGCTTCCACCCCGCCGTCAGCGCCTGGTTCAGTCACACCTTTGCTGCGGTCACCGCCGCTCAGGCCCGGGCGTGGCCGTTGATTCGCCAGCGCCGCTCGACGTTGATCGCGGCGCCCACGGGCTCGGGCAAAACCCTCACCGCATTCCTCGCGGTCATCGACGACCTGGTGCACCGGGGCCTGGACAATCCTGAAGGCCTGCCGGATCAAACCCTGGTGGTCTACGTCTCACCGCTCAAGGCGCTGTCGAACGACATTCGCATCAACCTGCAAAACCCGCTCGCCGGCATCACCGAACAGTTGCGCCTGATGGGCCTGCCGGAACTTTCGATCAGCACCGCCGTACGCACCGGCGATACTCCGCAAAAAGACCGCTCGGCGATGCGCAAAACCGCGCCGCATATCCTGGTGACCACGCCGGAATCGCTCTATGTGTTGCTCGGCTCCGATTCCGGCCGGCAAATGCTCGGCACCACGCGCACGGTGATCGTCGACGAAATCCACGCCATCGCCGCCAGCAAACGCGGCAGTCACCTGGCCTTGAGCCTCGAACGCTTGCAGGCGCTGTGCGTCGAACCGCTGGTGCGCATCGGCCTGTCAGCCACGCAGAAACCCATCGACGCGGTTTCGCGCTTTCTGGTGGGCCGCGACCGCCCTTGCGAAATCATCGACATCGGCCACGCCCGCCCACGGGACCTGGATATCGAAGTGCCGCCCGTGCCGTTGTCGGCGGTGATGGCCAATGATGTCTGGGAGCTGGTCTACGACCGTCTCGCCGCCCTCGCCCGGGATCACCGCACCACGCTGATTTTCGTCAATACCCGGCGCCTGGCCGAACGCCTGAGCCGGCACTTGAGCGAACGTTTGGGCAAAGAAGCCGTGGCCGCCCACCACGGCAGTCTGGCCAAGGAATTCCGTCTCGACGCCGAGCAGCGGCTCAAGCGCGGCGACCTGCAAGTGCTGATCGCCACGGCATCGCTGGAACTGGGCATCGACATCGGCGATGTCGACCTGGTGTGCCAGATCGCCTCGCCACGGTCGATCTCCGGCTTTCTGCAAAGGGTTGGCCGTTCCGGACACCAGGTTGGCGGCACGCCCAAGGGCCGTTTGTTCGCCACCACCCGCGACGACTTGATCGAGTGCGCCGCGCTGCTCGACTGCGTTCGCCGGGGCGAGCTCGATACCTTGCTGATCCCCGTGGCACCGCTGGACGTTCTGGCGCAGCAGATCATTGCCGAAGTCAGTTGCCAGGAATGGCAGGAACAAGCGTTGCTGGACCTGCTGCGGCGCGCCTCACCCTATGCCGATCTCGACGAAAAACACTATCAGGCGCTGCTGCGGATGCTTGCCGAAGGCTACAACGGACGCCAGGGCATTCGCAGCGCTTACCTGCACCGCGACGCTGTGTCCCACAGCCTGCGCGGGCGCCGGGGGGCGAAACTGACGGCGGTGACCAGCGGCGGGACCATTCCGGACAATGCCGACTACAGCGTGTTGCTCGAACCTCAAGGGCTGAACATCGGCAGCGTCAACGAAGACTTTGCAGTGGAAAGCATCGCCGGGGATGTCTTCCAGTTGGGCAATACGTCTTATCGAATCCTGCGCGTGGAAACCGGCAAGGTGCGGGTCGAAGATGCCCAGGGCCAGCCGCCGACCATTCCGTTCTGGCTCGGCGAAGCGCCAGCACGCAGCACCGAATTATCGATGGCGGTGGCTCGTTTGCAGGCGCACCTCGATGGGTTGCTGGGCGCTACGCCGGGCCAGTTGCAACCCGCGATCGAGTGGCTGACGAACACCCTCGGTCTGAACCTGGCCAGCGCCGAACAACTGGTGGAATACCTGGCCCGGGCGCGCCAGACCCTCGGCGCCTTGCCGTCGCAGGACACGCTGTTGATGGAGCGTTTTTTCGACGAGTCCGGCGGCACGCAACTGATCATCCACAGCCCATTCGGCAGTCGCATCAACCGCGCCTGGGGCCTGGCCCTGCGCAAGCGTTTCTGTCGCACCTTCAACTTCGAATTGCAGGCCGCCGCCAGCGAAGACGCCATCGTATTGTCGCTGTCCACCAGCCACAGCTTTGAACTGGACGACGTCTGGCGTTACCTGCACAGCAACAGCGCCGAGCACATCCTGATTCAAGCGGTGCTCGACGCGCCGCTGTTCGGCGTGCGCTGGCGCTGGAATGCCGGGGTTGCCCTGGGCCTGCCGCGCTTCAGCGGCGGGCGTAAAGTCGCGCCACAGATTCAGCGGATGAAAAGCGAAGACTTGATCGCCAGCGTGTTTCCCGACCAGATCGCCTGCGTGGAAAACCTCGCTGGCGAGCGGGACATTCCCGACCATCCGCTGGTGGAACAAACCCTCGACGACTGCCTGCACGAAGCCATGGACAGTGAAGGCTGGCTGGCCTTGCTGCGGCGCATGGAGCACGGCGACGTTCGCCTGATCAGCCGCGACTTGCCGGCACCCTCGCCGCTGGCCGCAGAAATCCTCAGCGCCCGCCCCTACACCTTTCTCGACGATGCACCGCTGGAGGAACGACGCACGCAAGCGGTGCTCAACCGCCGCTGGAGCGATCCGCAATCCACCGACGACCTCGGCGCACTGGACGTCGAGGCGATTGCCGCTGTGGGCGATGAAGCCTGGCCAGCCCCCGGGAACGTCGATGAAATGCACGAGGCATTGATGAGCCTGGCGTGCATCACCGACGCCGAGGCCCGGGCCAATCCGAATTGGCTCGACTGGCTGAGAACCCTGGCCGACAGCGGCCGCGCCTGCCGAATCAATCAGGTCCTGTGGCTGGCGCGGGAACGCCTGACCTGCCTGCGGGCCATTTATCCACAGGCCCAATGGTCGCCGGAAGTCGAAGCGCTGCCAGGTTTTGATGAGCCCTGGAAAGCGGATGCCGCCCTGCTGGAAGTGCTTCGTGCGCGGCTCAGCGCTTTTGGCCCGGTGCCGCTGGAGGCGATTGCCGAACCGCTCGGTTTACCGCCTGATCGAGTCACGCAGGCCTTGGCGCAACTGGAGCGCGAAGGCTACGTACTGCGTGGTCGTTTTACCCCGGGCGGCGCCGAAGACGAATGGTGCGAACGGCATCTGCTCGCGAGGATTCACCGCTACACGGTCAAGCGTCTGCGCCGGGAAATCGAACCGGTGGCGTTGCAGGACTTCATGCGGTTTCTGTTCGACTGGCAGCATCTGTCCAGCGCTACCCAAGGTCAGGGCAATGCGGTATTGCCGGCAATCGCCGCGCAATTCGAAGGCTACCCCGCCGCCGCTTCAGCCTGGGACAGCGACCTCCTCCCGGCGCGCATCAAGGACTATTCGCCGACCTGGCTCGATGAACTGTGCCGCAGCGGCAAACTGGTGTGGACTCGTCTCACCACGCACAACAAAAACGCCAGCGCCGCCCTGCGTAGCACACCGATTGTGTTATTGCCACGCAACCGGGTCGGGCTCTGGAGCGAATTGGCCGAACAAACACCGATTGACGAACTGTCGCCGAAAACGCAAAAGGTTCACGCCGCCCTCAGCCAGCACGGCGCACTGTTTTTTGATGAGCTGACTCATGAAGCGCACTTGCTGCGCGCGGAACTGGAAATTGCCTTGCAGGAATTGGTCGGCGCCGGACTGGTAAACGCCGACAGCTTTGCCGGTCTGCGCGCATTGATCACCCCGGCCAGCAAGCGGCAGAGCCGCAGCAGCCGACGCGGCCGCGGGGCCTTCGTCGGGGGCATGGACGACGCCGGGCGCTGGGCGCTGCTCAGGCGTGGTGCCGGCGCCGCGGTTGTGGATAACCTGCGCCCGGCGCCAACACCCGCCGACACGCTGGAACACATCGCCATGACCTTGTTGCGCCGCTACGGCGTAGTGTTCTGGCGGTTGCTCGAACGGGAAGCGGATTGGTTGCCGAGCTGGCGGGAATTGTTACGCACTTTCCATCGCCTGGAAGCACGCGGTGAGATTCGCGGCGGACGCTTTGTCAGTGGCCTGGCGGGCGAGCAATTTGCGCTGCCCGAGGCGATCCCGCTGTTGCGCGAAGTCCGCCGCCGGCCGCATGACGGCAGCTTGATCGCGGTGTGCGGGGTCGATCCGCTGAACCTCGCCGGCACGCTGTTGCCAGGGGCGAAAGTGCCGGCGCTGGCAAGTAATCGGCTGGTGTATCGGGATGGATTGCCGGTGGCTGCGGAGATTGCCGGCAAGCAGGTTTTTTGGCGGGAGCTGGATCAGCAGGCGGGTGCAGAGGTTCGCAATAAACTGATAAGACGCTGATCGTTCCCATGCTCCGCGTGGGAACCCAGCCAAGGACGCTCTGCGTCCCGGAAGCGGACGCGGAGCGTCCGGTGAGGCATTCCCACGCGGAGCGTGGGAACGATCATTGACTGCTGCGCAGCCCAGCGGGAGCAAGCTCCCTCGCCACAAAAGATTTGTTGGGGCGCAGTTATGGAATCCGAACCTGATCCGATATCTCCTCATCCTCCTGCCGGCGCTTGGGCAACAAAACCTGCTGTGGATAAGTCTGCGCGAAGTGCACCCACGGGCTGTTATCCACAAGCTTTTTCAAACGCTGGTTGAACGCGCGGCTCACCGCGTACTGACCGCCCGACACGGTACGGAACTGCGCCGTCAGCACCACGCCGTTGAGGTCCATTTTGTCGACGCCGAATACGTCCAGTGGACCTTGCAAGTTGTACCGGAGGAACGGGTCATCGCTGATGGAATGCCCGGCCTCGCGAATCAGCTCAATGGCCTTGTCGACATCGGTGTCGTAGGTGAACTGCACCGAGAAGAACGCGTAGGCAAATTGCCGCGATTGGTTGGTCACTGCCTTGATCTGGCCGAACGGCACTGAGTGCACGAACCCCTTGCCATCGCGCAAGCGCAAGGTGCGGATGGTCAAACCTTCCACCGTGCCGGCGTGGCCGGAATCGAGTACCACCCAGTCGCCGATGGACAGTGTGTCTTCAATGATGATGAACAATCCGGTGATCACATCCTGCACCAGTTGCTGGGAACCGAAACCGATGGCCAGGCCGATCACCCCGGCACCGGCCAGGAATGGCGCGACGTTGATCCCCAGGTTGGCCATGGTGGTGATCGCGCAGATCACCACCAGAATGATTTTGATCGCATTGCGCAGCAGCGGCAGGATGGTTTTCACCCGTGTACTGGGCTGGCGTGCCGAGCGTTTATTGGCCGGTGGTTTCAGCGCTTCCTGGATCGCCGTGTCGAGCACCACCCACACCATCCAGGTGATCAGGAAGATCAGGCCGATATGGCTCAGCGAATCACTGATCGCCCGACCGACCGCATTGCTCACCGCAAAATCAAACAGCGATACGCCCCAGATGCGCCCGAGAATATCGATGAAGACAATGGCCATGGCGATGCGCAGCAAGGCGTGGGAAAGGCTCAGAAAACGCTGTTTGTAGGCACTGCTGCGGCGCACGTCCGTTTCACTGCGCGACTTGAAAAGGTGATGCAGCGTGGTACTCAGGAACACCGTGGCAATCAGCAGTATCGTAGTGAACAGCGCACTGCGCAGGACCTGCTGATTGTCTGCACTGACGCTGATCAGGTTGATGATCGAAACCAGCACCATCAACAGAATCGGCCAATACCAGAGCCCGGAAAAAATCCGCAGGGTTTCACGTAACGCCGGCTGTTTGCGGCGTTGGGCCAGCGGCAGGATGCGAATCAGCTGAGCGACCGGTCGACGCATGCGGACCACTAGCAGACCAAAGGAAATCGAAGCCGCCAGACCGGTAAACACTGCGATGCTGCTGGTGAGATTATTGCCCAACTGATGAGCGATCTGCGGACTGGTCAGCGCGTCACTCAGTGCGACGAGAAAACCGATCCCGAACAGCGGACGCGGACTGTGCTGGCGAATGATCTGTACTGCGCGACGTTTGTGACCGGTGTTGAACAGCACCACCAGTGACATCACCAACGACGCGGCGAACACGCCGCTACTGGTGGCATAGGCAAAGCACAACGCCAGCGCCCGCCCCGCCGACACCGGTAGAAACTGACTGGCATAAATGGTCAGCGGCAGGCTCACCAGGGCGGCGATGCCGTAGGGCAGCACGTAGCCCAGCAACGCTTGTCCACGTTCACGACTGAGCAGTAACCGATGTTCACACAGGCGTTGCGCCGACCATTTGCCGAGCAACCAGAATGAGCCAAAAACTGCGGCCCAGACCAAGGTCAGCAACAGGAAATCCCCAGTCACGCTCCAGCTCGAACGAGCGGATGGATGATTGACCAGCTGATCGACCTCGTCCGCGGCGCGATCGGCGCGCAGACGCCAGGCGTCGACCAGGTTTTCATTGAGGTCGAGCCTGGTCTGCACCTCGTCGATGCTGGAACTGATGGCGCCCAGCAAGCCGCCCTGAACCAGCGGTTGAGGGTGGGCCGGCGGTGTCGCTGCAGTGGCACTTGCGGGCAGACCCGCAACGGCCGCCGCCTCCAGTTCCTCGCTGCCCACAAACAGCAACGCCCCCAGTAACATCGCGGTCTTGAGCTTGATCAAGGCATCCGCTCCTTTGGATAAGACTGTAAGGAACTGATCGACAAATGACGGACTAGTTCGGCGCTGGCCCCCATCGGCTCGGCGATCTTTGCGTTGAAGACAAATATCAAATGCTCATCCCTGTATTTTTCCGCACAACCCAAACCCCGACACTGCGCTCCATCAAATCAACCCACCGGAGTTGCAGTCATGCCTATTGCCTTGCTCGCGCTGACCCTCAGCGCCTTCGCCATCGGGACGACCGAGTTCGTCATCGTTGGCCTGCTACCTACCATCGGCGCCGACCTCGGCGTCAGCCTGCCGTCGGCCGGCCTGCTGGTCAGCCTGTATGCGCTGGGTGTCGCCGTGGGCGCCCCGGTGCTGACTGCCCTGACCGGCAAAGTCCCGCGCAAATTGTTGCTGTTGTCGCTGATGGTGCTGTTTACCCTTGGCAATTTGCTGGCTTGGAAAGCGCCGGGTTACGAGTCGCTGATACTGGCACGGATCGTAACCGGTCTGGCGCACGGGGTGTTTTTCTCGATCGGTTCGACCATCGCGACCAGTCTAGTGCCCAAGGAAAAAGCCGCCAGCGCCATTGCCATCATGTTCACCGGCCTGACCGTGGCCCTGGTCACCGGCGTGCCGCTGGGTACGTTCATCGGCCAACATTTCGGCTGGCGTGAAACCTTTCTCGCCGTCTCGGCCCTGGGCGTGATCGCGTTCATTGGCAGCCTGCTCTATGTGCCGAAAAACATTGCCCACAGCAAACCGGCTTCATTGTTGCAGCAATTGCAGGTGCTCAAGCAACCGCGCCTGTTGTTGGTGTACGCGATGACGGCGGTCGGTTACGGCGGTTCGTTCATTGCCTTCACGTTCCTGGCACCGATTCTTCAGGACATCGCAGGTTTCAGTGCCAGCACCGTCAGCCTGGTATTGCTGGTGTATGGCATATCGGTGGCGGTCGGCAACATCTGGGGCGGTAAACTGGCGGACAAACGCGGCCCGATCAGCGCCTTGAAAATCATCTTCGCCTTGCTCGCCGCAGTACTGTTCATCCTGACATTTACCGCTGGCAATCCCTGGTTGGCGCTGGCGACCGTGCTGGTCTGGGGCGCCGTGGCTTTCGGGAATGTGCCGGGTTTGCAGGTGTACGTGGTGCGACAGGCCGAACATCACACCCCCCATGCGGTGGACGTCGCATCGGGCTTGAACATCGCCGCGTTCAACCTCGGTATCGCCGGCGGCGCCTGGGGTGGCGGTTTGATCGTTGCACACATGGGCTTGATCCATACCGCATGGATCGGTGGGCTGGTGGTGCTGGTGGCCCTGGCATTGACGGCGTGGAGCGGCCGCCTGGATCGCCTCGGCCCGGTGTATGCCGAAAGCTCGACCCGGGTCGTCCCCAGTCACTGATATCCCCTTGCAGGAGTGAGGCTTGCCCGCGAAGGCGCCGGATCTGGCGACATTGATGTTTAATGTTATGACGCCTTAGCGGGCAAGCCTCGCTCCTACCGGTCAATTTAAAGAAATGCACCGTCGGTAGTTCCGTCGAAACTTTCGCCGCTTGCCCGCAGTCATCAAAAGATCGGGGGCATTCAGACGGGAGGCGACATGGCGGCGATTCACATCGGAATTTCAGGTTGGCGCTACACGCCCTGGAGGGGCGATTTCTACCCAAAGGGTTTGCCCCAGAAACGTGAACTGCAGTTCGCGTCGCGGGCGGTCAACAGCATCGAAATCAATGGATCGTTCTACGCCCTGCAACGGCCTGACCGGTACGCCCAGTGGTACGCCGAAACCCCACTGAACTTCATCTTCAGCGTTAAAGCCCCGCGTTTCATTACCCACATCAAGCGTTTGCGGGACATCCACAAGCCCTTGGCCAATTTCTTCGCCTCCGGAGTTCTGGAGCTCAGAGAAAAACTGGGGCCGATCCTCTGGCAATTTCCGCCCAACTTCAAATTCGATGCCGAACTGTTCGAAACCTTTCTCGATCAGCTTCCCCACGATACCCAGCAAGCAGCCGCCCTCGCCCACGAGCACGACTCGCACCTGAACGGCCCGGCCAGTTTGAAGGCCCATGGAAAAAAGCCGCTGCGCCACGCGGTGGAAATTCGTCACGAAAGCTTCATCGACCCGGCCTTCGTTCGCCTGCTCAAGCGCTATAACGCCGCGTTGGTGATCGCCGACACCGCCGGTAAGTGGCCTTACCGCGAAGACATCACCAGCGACTTCGTCTACCTGCGCCTGCACGGTGCCGAAGAACTCTACGCCAGCGGCTATACCGCGCAGGCGCTCAAGCGTTGGGGGGACCGGATCGATGCTTGGCATCTCGGTCGGCAACCGGAGGATCCGCATCTGATCGCACCCAGACAGAAGCCCAAGGCACGCAAGTCCCGCGAAGTGTTTTGCTACTTCGACAATGACATCAAGGTTCACGCGCCCTACGACGCGCGCCGCCTGCTGGAACGTTTCGATCTCGACAAACACCTGCTCACCGCTCCCGGAGAACCTGCCGCCGAAGGGGTGCTGCCATGAGCATTTCCGAGCCAATCGGCGTGACGGACGAACAAGAAAGCGTCAACACCAGCGTGCACCGGTTTACGGTGCTGACGGTCAATACGCACAAGGGTTTCACCGCACTCAATCGCAGGTTCATTCTGCCGGAATTGCGCGAAGCGGTGCGCAGTGTAGCCGCCGATGTGGTGTTTTTGCAGGAGGTTCACGGCACTCACGAACAGCATCCCAAACGCTACAGCAATTGGCCGGCGATGCCGCAATATGAGTTCCTTGCCGACACGCTGTGGCCGCAGTTTGCCTACGGACGCAATGCGGTTTATCCGGCGGGCGATCACGGCAACGCGCTGTTGTCGAAATTCCAGATCGTTCGCCATGACAACCTCGACGTGTCCATCAGCGGCCACGAGAATCGCGGCATCCTGCATTGCACCCTGCGCCTGCCCGGTGAAGGTCCGGAGGTACACGCGATTTGCGTGCACCTGGGCCTGCGTGAATCCCACCGCAATGAACAACTCAAATTGCTCGCCCAGCGTTTGGCGCAACTGCCAGGTGATGCACCCGTGATTGTCGCCGGCGATTTCAACGATTGGCGCCAGCGCGCCGATGCCCTGCTCAAACCCTGTGGTCTGCGCGAAGTGTTCGCCCAGCATCACGGCAAACCGGCGCGCAGTTTTCCGGCACGCCTGCCGGCCCTGCGCCTGGATCGCATCTACGTGCGCAACCTCAAGGCCAGCCACCCGAAGGTGCTCACCACTCGCCCCTGGTCACACCTTTCCGACCACGCCCCCTTGTCGGTGGAGATAGAGCTATGAGTATTTCACCGATGGAAAAAACCACTGTGCAGCCGATTGCCGCGCCCCCCATTAGCCAGCCCGCAATGGTCGATGTCGAATACCGCTGGCAAGGCAATAACCGCGTCGAGTTGCTGGAAAACGGCGAAGCCTATTTCCCCCGGGTGTTCGAGGCCATGCGCCAGGCGAAAACCGAAATCCTTCTGGAAACCTTCATTGTCTTTGAAGACAAGGTCGGCGATGAACTGAAGGAGGTGCTCATCGAAGCAGCACAACGGGGCGTGCGCGTCACCGCCAGCCTGGACGGATTTGGTTGTGGCGAACTGAGCACTGGGTATCTCACAGCCCTGAGCAGCGCTGGCGTGCACCTGCAAATGTTCGACCCGGCCCCCAAGCGTCTGGGCATCCGCACCAATTGGTTCCGCCGCCTGCACCGCAAGATCGTGGTGGTGGACGGGACCATTGCCTTCATCGGAGGGATCAATTTTTCCGCTGACCATCTGGCCGATTTCGGTCCTGAAGCCAAGCAGGATTATTCGGTGGAAGTTCAAGGCCCGGCGGTGGCGGACATTCACCATTTTGCCCTGCTGCAATGCGGCCGACCGGTGCACGCCAAGTACTGGTGGCAACGCCGCAGGCAGCGCCGCTCGGAACTGGCGGTCAGCGATCACGATGGTCAGGTGCGCCTGGTACACCGCGACAACGGTGATCACCGCAACGACATCGAAGAGGTTTACCGCGAGGTGTTGCGCACGGCAAAACGTCGCGTGGTAATTGCCAACGCCTACTTTTTCCCTGGCTATCGTTTGCTGCGCGACATCCGCAACGCGGCTCGCCGTGGCGTTGACGTGCGCCTGATCCTGCAAGGGCAGCCGGACGTCCTGATGGCCAAGCTCGCTGCGCGCATGACCTACGATTACCTGCTCAAGTCCGGGGTGAAAATCTACGAATACTGCGACCGTCCGCTGCACGGCAAAGTCGCGCTGGTGGACGAAGACTGGAGCACCGTCGGCTCCAGCAACCTCGACCCGTTGAGCCTGTCGATGAACCTGGAGGCCAACGTGTTGATCCGCGATCGAACGTTCAACCGCGTACTTTACGAACGCCTGGAAGATCTCAGTGACAACCACTGCAAATTCATGTCCGTGGACAAGGCCCCGCGCGGCCGAATCTGGCACATGACCGTGGGCTTTCTGGTGTTCCACTTCCTGCGCCATTTCCCCGCCTGGGCCGGGTGGCTGCCCGCGCACAAACCTCGTCTGAAAGCGTTCACCCCACCGACCGGGAGCGATCGACATGAGCCGCACTGAAGCACCCGCGGCGCCCCACGCCGAGCATCCGGCCAAATCGCGTCTGGGCCGTTGGAAAAGACCGCTGACCCTGCTGTTTTTTCTGGCGCTGATCGTCCTGTTGACGATGTTCGCCCAGCGTATCGAATGGGCCGAAGTGCTCGAAACCCTGGCTGATTTCAAGGTGCGTACTCTGATTATCGCGACCAGCCTGACCGTGGTGAGTTTTCTGGTGTACGCCTGTTTCGACCTGATCGGCCGCACTTACATCCGCCAGGACCTGACGTGGAAACAGATTCTCCCGGTAGGGATCATCAGCTATGCCTTCAACCTCAACCTGAGCGCCTGGGTGGGCGGCATCGCCATGCGTTATCGCCTGTATTCGCGACTGGGGGTGAGCAAGAGCAATATCGCCAAGATTCTCGGCCTGAGCCTGGCGACCAACTGGTTCGGCTACATGCTGATCGCCGGCGTAGTGTTCAGCAGTGGGTTGGTGCGGATGCCGCCAGGCTGGAAATTGAGCAGCGGTGCATTGCAGGCGGTGGGCGTGTTGTTGCTCTTGGCGAGTGCCGGATACCTCGCGGCCTGCCGTTTTTCCAGCCGCCGCGAGTGGTCGATTCGCGGTGTGGAAATCAACTTGCCATCGCTGCGCATGGCAATCCTGCAACTGTGCCTGGGTGCCTTGAACTGGTCACTGATGGCCGCGGTGATCTTTACCTTGCTGCCGAGCAAACTGGATTATCCGCTGGTGCTTGGAGTGTTGCTGATCAGTGCCATCGCCGGGGTCATCACGCACATCCCGGCCGGGCTTGGTGTGCTGGAAGCGGTGTTCGTCGCGCTGCTGCAACATGAGGCGTCACGGGGCAGCCTGGTGGCGGGGTTGCTGGCCTATCGGGCGATCTATTTTCTGCTGCCGCTGTTGATCACGTTGGTGATGTATTTGTTGGTGGAAGCCAAGGCGAAGTCGCTGCGGATTGCCAAGAAACCCAAGTGATCTGCTGTGATTGGACTGACGCCATCGCGGGCTTGCCCGCGATGGCGCCTTCGATGGCGCCTTAAAGAACACCACCAATCACTTGGACTGAATAATGCTCAAACGCTCACCCACCACCATTTCCGTGATCCAGTCCACGAGGATCGAGGTGTAAGCCTGTTGTGAAACCGGATCGCTCAATGCGTGATCGGCACCGTCGATAATCCGGTGCGTCAACGAGTGCGTCTGCTGGCACGCCGCGCGGTAGCTCATGATGGTTGCGTGAGGTACATAGGCATCGGTCTCCGATTCCACCAGCAGAACATCCCCGGTGAATTCCGAGCAGGCGTGCAAGGCGCGATTGCTGTCGGCACGCACGAGCGTGCTGCGGTAATCGCGCAGGTCGAGCTTGTCCAAATCCCGCTTTGGCGTGTGCCATTTATCGTCGCGATACAGCGCCGGCACCCGCAACGCCAGCCAACGCACAGGGCGCAACGACGTCAGGATCGAGGCCAGGTAACCGCCGTAACTGGTGCCCACCACGGCAATGGCCGAGGTATCGAGTGCCGGGTGCGCCAGCAAGCGATCGTAAGCTGCCAACAGGTCGCGCAGATTATCTTCGCGAGTCACCCGTGACAGTGGAATCCCCGTGCCTCCGGTGTGTCCGCGAAGATCGAATGTCAGGCAGACACACCCCAGGCCGGCAATACCTTTGGCCCGTTCCAGGTCTCGCTCCTGACTGCCGCCCCAGCCGTGCACAAATAACACGCCAGGGACCTTGGATTTGGGACTGAGGAACGTCCCGCTCATCTGTTCGTCGTCAATGTCGATTTGAATGCTTTCGCTTCTAGCCGTCATAGGATTTGACCGTTACATACTTGAGAAGAAAATCACTGTTTTGCGCCGGCCCCCGGTACACCTCGATGGCGTCCGCGGGCAGCGCCTGATCGATGTAGGTTTCCACCGAAGACACCCGGATCGCACGCATTGCAGGATCATTGAGAAATGCCTGCAACGCTGCCACTTCGGCGCTACTGGCACCGCCCATGCGCCAGGATTGTTCGAGCACCCCGCTACGCCGCTTGCCGTCGCTGGCCAGCCCTTGGGCGATGTCGTAGTTACGCCGCGAGGCATAAAAAGCGGGATAGGCTTCATCAGCGGCCCTGTCGAACACCTGCGCCTGGTGGATCGCCAGTTGCACATCCTCCGGCAAGTCCAGCTTCAACAGATCATCGTAGCTACCCTGCACTACCAGCAGGTTGGAACCACCATAGACCTCTTCGCCGTGAGCGTCTTCGGTCAAGTATTGATCACCGCAGTAACTCAGCACGGTGTCGCCGATGAAACTCTGACCGACGCTGTGGGTGATCACCTGGTCCAGGTCCTGTTCCAGCACTACGCCCTCATTGAACAACGCTTTGGCTTCAGGGCGAGCGAGTATCTCGTCGAATTGATCGAGGCTGCTGATCACTTCCTGACCGCGTCCGGCGCAAGCATGAATGGGCTTGAGACGTATTGGCCCGGTGTAGAGCAGATGCTCCGCCGCCGGCCGTGCATCAGCGAACGAGAACACGCTGAGACCGTCGAGCACGACACTGCGCACTCGCTCGGAAAACAGCGGCGCCCAGCCTTTCGGCGCATGCGCCTGGTAGTTCAACAAGCCGTGGCTGATCGCCTTGGTGCAGATGAAGTCATGCTCGACATACCCGCCCCACAAATCTTCCGGCCCCTTGATGCCCAGTTGACAAGCGGCCGCGGCACCCACCAGCGTCTGGGTTGGCAGCAAGTAAAGGTCTCGACCGGCATGCTGTTGCGGGTCGAAGCTGCCACCGAACTTGAGCCCGAGAATTTGCGCCAGCCAGCGGGCCAACGCGCGGTTGGTTTCGACTTCATGCTGCGGCGCATCAGGGTGCACCGAATGGGCGACCACCAGTTTCTTGCGGTTTGCCGGGGTCATGCATCCCCCTTGAATCGTCGCTTGAGAATGTAGCCTTTGCAGGTGCAGAGATCAGGCCAATCGGGGTAGCGGGAAAATGCTTTTTCAATCAAACATTTACGCGAGCGGTGATGGCATGGCGCCTGCTTTATTCTGCACGACAGCAAATCCACTCCATGCAATTTGCACGATCAATAAACGCTCCTGCAGGGAGGTTGTGGTGATTATCGGTTCGCAGCGGCTGGCGTCACCCCAAACCGCGTCCGGTAATCACTCGGCGCCAGCCCGGTAATTTTCTTGAACGTCGAACGGAAAGCCCCCGGGTCCTGATAGCCCACGGTCCAGGCAATGTGATCGATGGTGCCATTGGTGAACTCGAGCATTTCCCGTGCCTTGCCGACACGCAGGTGCTGGCAGTACTCGGTGGGCTTGAGCCCGGTGGCCGCGCGAAACCGGCGCAGAAACGTACGCTCCTCCAACCCTGCGCGCTCAGCCATCGTCGTGAGCGAAACGTCAGTGGCCCCGGTGCTTTGCAGCCAGTGCTGGACCTTGAGTATCGCCCCATCGCCATGGTTGAGGATCGGCGCAAAGTTGCTGCCGCACTCGCTGGCGCTGTCGCTGTGTTCGACCACCAGAAAACGCGCGGTGCCGGTGGCAATGCTTGGTCCCAGCAGACGATCCACCAGACGCAACCCCAGTTCCGACCAGGCCATCAATCCGGCAGTGGTGATCAAGTCGCCATCGTCGACAATCGGCGTGTCGGCCTTGAGTTTGATGGCCGGATAACGCTCGGCAAAGGTCTTGGACGAGGTCCAGTGTGTCGTGGCGCTACGACCGTCGAGCAAACCACTTTCGGCCAACAGGATCGAGCCGACACAGACACCACCCAGAGTTGCTCCGTTGGCGTGCTGCTGACGAATCCACTGAATCAGCCCTTGCGGCGCCTGGCCTTCGGAGAACCCGGCAATCGACGGCGGAATCAGCACCGCCACTAACGCGTGCTCGGGGCCGGGATGGCTGTCGTAAACCCGCACCGGTTCCCGGTCACCCTCGACCTGCCAATGGCTGACGCGCAACAACGGCAGATGTGCTGCCTGATGCTCCCCGGCAATCCGGTTGGCCACCCCGAACAGGTCCGTCAAGCCGTGCACCGCCGCCATTTGCGCGCCAGGATAGATCACCACCCCCAGCTCGGCGGTTGGCCTTTGTGCGTCCATTGTCAGTTTTCCCCTTTCAATTGTCGGTGCGGCCAATCCTCGGAAGGCCTGCACAAGCCAATACTTGATTCCACACCAAACCGCACTTCGAGGAAACAGTCATGGCCAAGCAAGCACTCATCGTAGTCGATATCCAAAACGACTACTTCCCCCAAGGCAAGTGGCCGCTGGTCGGCGCCGATGCCGCTGCCGACAACGCCGTTCGCCTGCTCAAGGCTTTTCGCGAGGCCGGTGATTCGGTGGTGCACATTCGCAACGAATTCACCTCAGAGGACGCGCCGTTTTTCACCCCGAACTCCGAGGGCGCCAAGCTTCACCCCAAAGTCCTCAACCTGGCCAATGAGCCGGTGGTGCTCAAGCACTTCGTCAACTCGTTCCGCGAAACCGAACTACAGTCGATCCTCGACGAGCAAGGCATCAAGGAGCTGGTGGTCGTCGGCAGCATGAGCCACATGTGCGTCGATGGCATCACCCGGGCGGCCAATGATCTGGGCTACAGCGTTACGGTGATCCATGACGCCTGCGCCTCCCGCGATCTGGAGTTCAATGGCCTCACCGTCCCGGCAGCCCATGTGCATGCCGCCTTCATGTCGGCACTGGGTTTTGCTTATGCCAGCGTGGTGTCGACCGACGAGTTCCTGGCCCGATAAGCACTTCGGTCATGCTGGCATTTGCCAGAACCTGACCGGCAACAAAAATGCAAAAGCCCATGGCCGCAAATGCCATGGGCTTTTTATTGCCTGTGAGTCTGGACGATCTGCACCGAACGCAAGACCGCCTGAACGCTGGAAAGTCATGCCAACGCTAACAATGGCCTCACTCCCAACGCATCCGCGGGGGATTGTTGCTTGCACCCATGCCACTTTCGAGAAATCTCACTGGAAGCCTGAACAATGAACAGCATGACTATCAGCACCGACAGCCTGAAGAAAAAAACATCCCTGGGTCTCACCACCATGGCGATCGGGACCTACGGTATCTATTTCGCCCTCGCCGTAATCTACTTCTGGTTCGGCGGAATGAAATTCACTCACTACGAAGCGCAGGGGCTGGTCCCCCTGGTGAGCAACAGTCCCTTGCTGGGTTGGGTCTATCAGCTTTTCAGCGTCGATCTGTTTTCCAGTTTGCTGGGTGTCCTGGAGGTTTCGATCGGTGTACTGATTGCGGGCCGCCTGTTCTCACCAAAGCTTTCATTGATTGGGGGCGCTTTGTCGGCCGGATTGTTTTTCACCACGTTGAGCTTTATGTTCTCGACGCCCGGTGTGGTCGAGCCCGGCCTTGGTTTCCCGGCCATTACCGTCGCGCCAGGCCAGTTCCTGCTCAAGGACATCGGCTTGCTTGCCGCGTCCCTGTTCGTGGCAGGCCATTCGCTGACCCGATTGGAAACCCCTTGAGCTGACAACCTCATCCACCGATGGCCTGAATCAGTTCATACATTCAGGTCATCGCCGTCTTGCGCTAGAAAGACGCCCTCACCGCTCAGTGATTTCATCCAGTCCCGTGGACTGCTGCCGGTCTTGCGGCGAAAGGCACGGGCGAGCGCCGAAGGACTTTCATAGCCCACTTCGTCGGCGATCAGCGTTATCGGCCGTCCCTCCCGCAAACGCTTCTGCGCCAGACTGATCCGCCAGCTCAAAAGATAATCCAGCGGGGTTTGTCCCAGGACCGCACGAAAATGCAGCGCATACGCGGCGCGCGACATGTTCGACTCGTTCGCCAGCTCCGCCACGGACCAGGGGCGTTGAGGATGGTTGTGCATCTGTATCAGCGAGCGAGCCAGGCGCACATCGGCCAATCCGGCCATCATGCCGGTGCTCAACTGCTGGTGATCGAGCAAATGCCGGAACAGCAGGATAATCAACAGTTCGAACAAGCGATCAAGCACCGCTTCCCTGCCACAATGCCCATCCGCAGCTTCACTGAACAACCATCTCAAGGTGTCCGCCAGCAGCGGCAACTCATCCAGGGGTAGCACCAGCAGGTCCGGAAGCGAAACACATAGAGGATTGCTGACACCGCCATCAAACACCATCGACGCGCATAACAGCTGAGCGCCCTCAGGCTCACTGGCGATGAGTTGGTGACGGCTGGGGCGTGGCAGGAAAATCAGGCTTGGGCGCGTTAACAGCATTTCGCGCCGCCCGGGGACTTTCAACGTGACAGAGCCGGCCTGCAACAGATGAATATGACCGCGTTGGTCGGCACCCTCATAGGTAGACACTCCGCACAGCTTGCCGCTGTAAAACAGATTTGCGCGTACGCCAAACTGTGACAACAACGTGGATAGGCGATCCATGGGCAATTCTTCACGGGCTCTACACCTGTAGCAGAATACCACCGCACCTGGGTCGGGCCTGTCCCCCGCAGGATTTTCCCAGGTGAAAATGCGAAAAGCCCGGCATCCATACGGAAGCCGGGCTTTTCAGGTTCTATTGCTGCTTGCAGGAATCAGAACGGGATATCGTCATCGAAGCTGTCGAAATCCGGAGCCGGTTGCGGTGCGGCCTGCTGTGGGGCCGGACGCTGTGGCTGTTGTTGCGGAGCAGGACGTGGAGCCTGCTGGCGCGGAGCGGATTGCTGGTAGTTACCGCCGCCCTGAGCCTGCTGGTCGCCCTGAGGACGGCCGCCCAGCAATTGCATGGTGCCTTGCATGTCGACCACGATTTCAGTGGTGTAACGCTTGATACCGTCTTTTTCCCACTCGCGGGTCTGCAGTTTGCCTTCGATGTAGACCTGTGAACCTTTACGCAGGTACTCGCCAGCGATTTCTGCGACTTTGCCGAACATCGACACACGGTGCCATTCGGTCTTTTCGACTTTCTGACCGGTTTGCTTGTCAGTCCATTGCTCGCTGGTCGCCAGACTCAGGTTGGTCACGGCGTTGCCATTGGGCAGGTAGCGAACTTCAGGATCCTGGCCGCAAGTGCCGACCAATATGACTTTGTTAACCCCACGGGCCATTGCGTTCTCCTAGGCTTCGCACGCTGTCGCGGCCGGGTTGTTCACCAGACGCTCGAGAGTGGTGCGATCCAATAATTCTGTGTCCAGTTTGATGTAAATGGCGGCTTCATCGGCAACGACAATTGCATCTGTTACCCCTACGACGGCCTTGAGGCGCTCGATCAGGCCAGCTTCACGAATCGCTTCGGGCGACAACGGCAAGCGCAGGCTCGTTACATAGGGAGGTTCGCGCATGGTAACAGCAAAGACCAACCAAAGTGCAGCCAGCCCGGCACATCCCAGGAAGACAACCGACAAACCGCCATGCTGGAACAACCAGCCGCCGAGTATCCCGCCCAATGCCGACCCGAGGAACTGACTGGTGGAATACACCCCCATCGCCGTGCCTTTGCCGCCGGCCGGTGAAACCTTGCTGATCAGCGATGGCAGTGAAGCTTCCAGCAGATTGAACGCGGTGAAGAACACCACCGTACCGATCACCAGAGTCCGCAAGCTATCGCCAAACTGCCAGAAGAATAGCTCAGTGAGCATCAGCGTCACGACGGCGCCGAGTAAAACTCGTTTCATTTTGCGTCGCTTCTCGCCGTAGATAATGAACGGAATCATGGCGAAGAAGGAAATCAGCAACGCAGTCAGGTACACCCACCAATGCTGCTCCTTGGGCAGCCCGGCTTTTTCCACCAGCGCCAGCGGCAAGGCAACGAAGCTCGACATCAGCATTGCATGCAGGACAAAAATCCCCAGATCCAGACGCAGCAGATCCGGGTGTTTAAGGGTAGGAATCAAAGCCTGGCGCGCCACGCCGGACTCGCGATGCTGCAACGGCCCGGTGGAGCGCGGCACCATGAACATCACGATCACAATGCCCAACAGCGCCATGCCGCCCGTGGCAAGAAACAGCCCGGACAGGCCGAAGGCACGGGTCAGCAATGGCCCCACGACCATGGCGACGGCGAACGACAGACCGATGGTCATACCGATCATGGCCATGGCCTTGGTCCGGTGCTGTTCGCGGGTCAGGTCCGACAGCAACGCCATGACCGCTGCGGAAATCGCCCCGGCGCCCTGCAGGATGCGACCGGCGATCACGCCCCAGATCGAATCGGCGTTGGCCGCCAATACGCTGCCCAGGGCGAAGATGATCAGCCCAAGGTAGATCACCGGGCGGCGACCGATACGGTCGGAAATGAAACCAAAGGGAATCTGGAAAATCGCCTGGGTCAGGCCATAAGCGCCAATCGCCAGCCCGATCAGGGCCGGGGTCGCGCCTGCCAGGTCCATGCCATAGGTCGCCAGCACCGGCAACACCATGAACATGCCAAGCATACGGAAGGCGAACACCAGGGCCAGACCGCTCGCTGCGCGGGTCTCGCTGCCACTCATGCGTTCGCTGTGGGGATCGTGCATGGAAAAACCTCATGTGAACCGGCGGCGATTCTACCAGTCCCATCGATTGGCAGGGTATATCGCGACGCTTTGCCGCGTGTAGATGACAGAGCTTTCATGTAAGCCTGCAATGACATCATTCGATAGTGTGCATCCATCCAGTATTTGGCCGTATACTCCTACGTTTTCGACGCCCGCCAAGCGAGGCCACCTTGGACAAGATCCTGATTCGTGGGGCTCGAACCCACAACCTTAAGAACATCGACCTGACCCTGCCACGGGACAAGCTGATCGTCATCACCGGCCTGTCCGGCTCCGGCAAGTCTTCCCTGGCGTTCGACACGTTGTACGCCGAAGGCCAGCGCCGCTACGTCGAATCGCTGTCGGCGTATGCCCGCCAGTTCCTGTCGATGATGGAAAAGCCCGACGTCGACACCATCGAAGGCTTGTCGCCGGCGATCTCCATCGAACAGAAATCGACCTCCCACAACCCGCGCTCGACCGTCGGCACCATCACCGAAATCTACGACTACCTGCGCTTGCTGTATGCACGCGTGGGTATTCCGCGTTGCCCGGACCATGACATTCCGCTGGAAGCGCAGACTGTCAGCCAGATGGTCGATCTGGTCCTCGCCGAACCGGAGGGCAGCAAACTGATGCTGTTGGCCCCGGTCATCCGCGAGCGTAAAGGCGAACACCTGTCAGTCTTTGAAGAGCTGCGCGCCCAAGGGTTTGTACGCGCCCGGATCAACGGCAAGCTGTATGAGCTGGACGAAGCGCCCAAGCTCGACAAACAGAAGAAGCACTCCATTGATGTCGTGGTCGACCGGTTCAAGGTCCGTCCCGACCTGCAGCAGCGTCTGGCCGAATCATTCGAGACCGCACTGAAACTGGCGGACGGCATCGCCCTGGTGGCGCCGATGGACGACGAGCCCGGCGAAGAGATGATCTTCTCCGCACGCTTCGCCTGCCCGATTTGCGGTCACGCCATCAGCGAACTCGAACCGAAGCTGTTTTCCTTCAATAACCCGGCCGGCGCCTGCCCGACTTGCGATGGCTTGGGTGTGAAGCAGTTCTTTGACATCAAGCGGCTGGTCAATGGCGAGCTGACGCTGGCCGAAGGCGCGATACGTGGCTGGGACCGGCGCAATGTCTATTACTTCCAGATGCTCGGGTCGCTGGCTTCCCACTTCAAGTTCAGCCTGGAAGTGCCGTTCAACGAACTGCCGGCCGATCAGCAAAAGCAGATCCTGCACGGCAGTGGCTCGCAAAACGTCGACTTCAAGTACCTGAACGACCGCGGTGACATTGTCAAACGCTCGCACCCGTTCGAAGGCATCGTGCCGAATCTGGAGCGGCGCTACCGCGAAACCGAATCGGCCTCGGTGCGTGAAGAACTGGCCAAGTTCCTCAGCACCCAGTCGTGTCCGGACTGCCGCGGTACACGCTTGCGCCGTGAGGCGCGGCATGTGTGGGTCGGTGAGAAAACCTTGCCGGCGGTCACCAATCTGCCGATCGGCGATGCCTGTGACTACTTCGGTGGCCTGAAACTGACCGGCCGTCGCGGGGAAATCGCCGACAAGATTCTCAAGGAAATCCGCGAACGCCTGCAGTTCCTGGTCAACGTCGGCCTCGACTATCTGTCGCTGGATCGCAGCGCGGACACGCTGTCCGGTGGTGAAGCGCAGCGTATTCGTCTGGCGAGCCAGATCGGCGCTGGGCTGGTGGGCGTTCTGTACATCCTCGACGAACCATCGATCGGCCTTCACCAGCGTGATAACGACCGGCTACTGGGTACCCTCAAGCACCTGCGCGACATCGGCAACACGGTGATCGTCGTCGAACACGACGAAGATGCGATCCGTCTGGCCGACTACGTGGTGGATATCGGCCCAGGCGCCGGGGTTCACGGCGGTCATATCGTCGCCGAAGGTACGCCGTCCGAAGTCATGGCCCACCCGGACTCCCTGACCGGCAAGTACCTGTCGGGCCGGGTGAAAATCCAGGTACCCGCCAAACGCACGCCCCGCAACAAGAAGTTGTCGTTGTCGCTCAAGGGCGCTCGCGGCAACAACTTGCGCAATGTCGACCTGGAAATCCCGATCGGCCTGCTGACATGCGTGACCGGAGTCTCCGGCTCGGGCAAATCGACGCTGATCAACAACACGCTCTTCCCACTGAGCGCCACGGCACTGAATGGCGCAACCACGCTGGAAGCCGCGGCCCACGACAGCATCAAGGGACTGGAGCATCTGGACAAAGTTGTCGACATCGATCAGAGCCCGATCGGTCGCACGCCGCGCTCCAACCCCGCGACTTACACCGGTTTGTTCACGCCGATTCGCGAGTTGTTCGCTGGCGTGCCTGAATCACGTTCCCGCGGTTATGGCCCCGGGCGTTTCTCCTTCAACGTGAAGGGCGGTCGCTGCGAAGCTTGCCAGGGCGATGGCTTGATCAAGGTTGAAATGCACTTTCTGCCCGACATCTATGTGCCATGCGATGTTTGCAAGAGCAAACGCTACAACCGTGAAACCCTTGAGATCAAATACAAGGGCAAGAGCATCCATGAAACGCTTGAGATGACCATCGAGGAAGCACGTGAGTTCTTCGACGCTGTACCGGCGCTGGCGCGCAAGCTGCAAACGTTGATGGACGTCGGCCTGTCGTACATCAAGCTGGGGCAATCGGCGACAACCTTGTCCGGTGGTGAGGCCCAGCGGGTCAAACTGTCCCGCGAGCTCTCCAAGCGCGATACCGGCAAGACGTTGTACATCCTTGACGAGCCGACGACAGGGCTGCATTTCGCGGACATCCAGCAACTGCTCGACGTACTGCATCGATTGCGCGACCACGGCAACACAGTCGTCGTCATCGAACACAACCTGGACGTGATCAAGACCGCCGACTGGCTGGTGGATCTGGGGCCGGAAGGCGGGTCAAAGGGTGGACAGATCATTGCGGTCGGCACACCCGAAGAGGTGGCCGAAATGAAGCAGTCTCACACGGGTTACTACCTCAAGCCGCTGCTGGAGCGTGATCGCGCCTGACCTGACGCAATGAAAAAGCCCCTGTCACTTTATCGGTGACAGGGGCTTTTTTGTATTCGCTGAGATCAGGTGTGGGATTGCAGGTAGTTCTCGAGACCGATCAACTTGATCAGACCCAGCTGCTTCTCCAGCCAGTAAGTGTGATCTTCTTCGGTGTCGTTGAGCTGGATGCGTAGCATTTCGCGGCTAACGTAATCCTGGTGCTGCTCGCAAAGCTCAATACCTTTGCACAGAGCGGCGCGAACTTTGTACTCGAGACGCAGATCCGCTTCGAGCATTTCCGGTACGGTGGTGCCGACATCGAGGTCGTCCGGACGCATGCGCGGTGTGCCTTCGAGCATCAGGATGCGACGCATCAGCGCATCAGCATGACCTGCTTCTTCTTCCATTTCATGGTTGATACGTTCGTAGAGCTTGGTGAAACCCCAGTCCTCATACATCCGCGAGTGGACGAAATATTGATCACGCGCGGCCAGCTCGCCGGTCAGCAACGTGTTGAGGTAATCGATAACGTCTGGGTGGCCTTGCATCGCCCTACATCTCCCTGCTTTAAAGTCTGTAGTTTGAACCAACCGGGCTGCAACGTCACTCGGCAGACGCAATAAAAGCGAAGATATTCTGAGAAAACCAGCTGAAATAACGCAAAAACCGCCCTAATAAGGGCGGTTCTGCTTCTCATTTAGACTTCGTTAAGCTGTACGTTGAGTAGCGTTGCGATTGCTTCTCCATACGCCGGGTCGGCCTTGAAGAAATGCTGCAACTGCCGGTCGACCACATCACTCGACACACCTGCCATTGCTCCAGCGATGTTGCTGACCAGCAAGTTTTTCTGCTCATCGCTCATCAATCGGAAAAGTGCACCGGCGTGGCTGTAGTAGTCGGTGTCCTCACGATGGTCATAGCGATCGGCAGCCCCGCTTACAGCCAACGCAGGCTCGGCATAACGAGGCGCCTGTTTAGGTGCCTCCACATAGCTGTTCGGCTCGTAGTTCGGTGCCGCACCGCCATTGCTTCCGAAAGCCATGGAGCCATCACGCTGATAGGTGTTTACAGGACTGCGAGGCGCGTTCACTGGCAGTTGCTGGTGGTTGGTACCAACACGGTAGCGATGTGCATCCGCATACGCGAATACTCGGCCTTGCAGCATGCGATCCGGCGACAGACCAACACCCGGCACCATATTGCTAGGACCGAATGCGGCTTGCTCAACCTCAGCGAAGTAATTGAGCGGGTTGCGATTGAGTTCCAGCTCACCGACCTCGATCAGCGGAAACTCTTTCTGCGACCAGGTTTTGGTGACATCAAACGGGTTTTCATAATGTGCGGCGGCCTGAGCTTGCGTCATGATCTGAATGCACACGCTCCATTTCGGAAAGTCACCGCGCTCGATGGCCTCAAACAGGTCGCGCTGAGCGTAATCAGGATCAGTCCCGGCCAGACGCGCTGCATCTGCCGGTGCCAGATTCTTGATGCCCTGCCGGGTCTTGTAGTGCCACTTGACCCAATGACGCTCGCCACTGGTGTTGATCAGGCTATACGTGTGGCTACCAAAGCCGTGCATGTGACGGTAACCATCAGGGATGCCGCGATCTGAAAACAGGATCGTGACCTGATGCAATGCCTCTGGAGAATGCGACCAGAAATCCCACATCGCCTGCGCACTCTTGAGGTTGCTCTGCGGCAGACGCTTTTGCGTGTGGATAAAGTCCGGGAACTTCAGCGGATCTCGAATGAAAAACACCGGTGTGTTGTTGCCGACAATGTCCCAGTTACCTTCTTCGGTATAAAACTTCAAGGCAAAGCCGCGGGGGTCACGTTCGGTGTCTGCCGAACCACGCTCACCACCAACGGTTGAGAACCGCAGAAACGTCGGAGTCTGCTTACCTACAGTCTCGAACAGCTTGGCGCTAGTGAACTGAGTGATGTCACGCGTCACGGTGAAGGTACCGTAAGCGCCCGAGCCTTTGGCGTGTACACGGCGTTCCGGGATGTTTTCACGATTGAAGTGGGCAAGCTTCTCGATCAGATGAAAATCGTCGAGCAGCAGCGGGCCACGAGGACCGGCGGATCGGGAATTCTGGTTATCGGCGACAGGAGCGCCACTGGCGGTGGTAAGCGTTTTGTTTTGGCTCATGCGATCTCTTCCTTTGTCGGTCTTGAACTGCCGGCTAAACGGCTGAAAGGAAGTATTGACGATCGAGATGACATCTTCTAATTCATTGACTGATATAAATCGATAGAGAAACCTGATCACTCTTCGTTTTATAGGCGGCTCGGCGGGCTTTTCAAGCGGACACAAAAAACCGGGCGCTAGGCCCGGTTCTTTGTTTCAGACTGACGTCTTACTCGGCGGATACAGCTTCGCCAGCAGTAGCACGATCAACCAACTCGACGTACGCCATAGGCGCGTTGTCGCCAGCGCGGAAACCGCACTTGAGGATGCGCAGGTAGCCACCCTCACGGGTAGCGTAACGCTTGCCCAGGTCGTTGAAGAGCTTACCAACGATAGCTTTCGAACGAGTACGGTCGAAAGCCAGGCGGCGGTTAGCAACGCTGTCTGTCTTGGCCAAAGTGATCAGCGGCTCGGCAACGCGACGCAGCTCTTTAGCTTTTGGCAGAGTAGTTTTGATCAGCTCGTGCTCGAACAGCGACACCGCCATGTTTTGGAACATGGCCTTGCGGTGCGAGCTGGTGCGGCTCAGGTGACGACCACTTTTACGATGACGCATGGTTCATTCCTTACCAAACACTACGTTCGGTGATTACGACGATCAGGCAGTCGCCTTGTCGTCCTTCTTAAGACTTGCAGGCGGCCAGTTGTCGAGGCGCATGCCGAGGGACAGACCGCGGGAGGCCAGAACGTCCTTGATTTCAGTCAAGGATTTCTTGCCCAGGTTCGGAGTCTTCAACAGCTCTACTTCGGTACGCTGAATCAGGTCGCCGATGTAGTAGATGTTTTCCGCCTTAAGGCAGTTAGCCGAACGTACAGTCAGTTCCAGATCGTCAACCGGGCGAAGCAGGATCGGATCGATCTCGTCTTCCTGCTCGACAACCACTGGCTCACTGTCACCTTTGAGGTCGACGAACGCAGCCAACTGCTGTTGCAGAATGGTTGCCGCGCGACGGATTGCCTCTTCAGGATCCAGAGTACCGTTGGTTTCCAGATCAATAACCAGCTTGTCCAGGTTGGTACGCTGCTCGACACGGGCGTTTTCCACCACGTATGCGATACGGCGAACCGGGCTGAACGAAGAGTCGAGCTGCAAGCGACCGATGCTGCGGCTTTCGTCTTCATCGCTCTGACGCGAGTCGGCTGGTTCATAACCACGACCACGAGCTACGGTGAGCTTCATGTTCAGGGCGCCGTTAGACGCCAGGTTAGCGATTACGTGATCGGGATTAACGATCTCGACATCATGATCCAGCTGAATATCGGCAGCGGTAACCACCCCCGAACCCTTCTTCGACAAGGTCAGCGTAACTTCGTCACGGCCGTGCAGCTTGATAGCCAGACCTTTAAGGTTCAACAGGATTTCAATTACGTCTTCCTGTACACCTTCGATGGCGCTGTACTCGTGGAGCACACCGTCAATCTCGGCCTCGACTACTGCACAGCCAGGCATTGAGGACAACAGGATGCGGCGCAGCGCGTTGCCCAGGGTGTGGCCAAAACCACGCTCGAGAGGCTCGAGAGTGATCTTGGCGCGGGTTGGACTGACAACCTGCACATCAATGTGGCGGGGTGTCAGGAACTCATTTACCGAAATCTGCATGGATGCACCTATTTTCTAGCCCTTACTTGGAGTAGAGCTCGACAATCAGGCTTTCGTTGATGTCGGCGGACAGATCACTGCGAGCTGGAACGTTCTTGAAAACGCCCGACTTCTTCTCAGTGTCTACTTCTACCCATTCTACGCGGCCACGTTGGGCACACAGATCGAGAGCTTGGACAATGCGAAGTTGGTTTTTTGCTTTCTCGCGAACAGCAACCACGTCACCAGCACGAACCTGATACGACGGAACGTTTACGGTCTGACCGTTTACGCTGATCGACTTGTGCGATACCAGCTGGCGGGATTCGGCACGAGTCGAACCAAAGCCCATACGGTATACAACGTTGTCCAGACGGCATTCGAGCAGTTGCAGCAGGTTTTCACCGGTTGCACCTTTCTTGCCAGCAGCTTCTTTGTAGTAGCCGCTGAACTGACGCTCGAGAACGCCGTAGATACGACGGACCTTCTGCTTTTCACGCAGTTGGGTGCCGTAGTCGGACTGGCGACCGCGGCGTTGGCCGTGGATACCAGGTGCTGCTTCAATGTTGCACTTCGATTCGATCGCGCGCACGCCGCTCTTCAGGAAGAGATCGGTGCCTTCGCGACGAGCGAGTTTGCATTTTGGACCAATGTAACGAGCCATTCTTTACAATCTCCTGGATTACACGCGGCGCTTCTTCGGCGGACGGCACCCGTTGTGCGGGATTGGCGTCACGTCGGTGATGCTGGCGATCTTGTAGCCACAGCCGTTCAAAGCGCGGACTGCGGATTCACGACCTGGACCTGGACCTTTGACGTTGACGTCGAGGTTTTTCAGGCCGTATTCCAGCGCAGCTTGACCAGCACGTTCAGCTGCTACTTGAGCAGCAAACGGGGTGGACTTGCGGGAACCGCGGAAACCCGAACCACCGGAGGTAGCCCAGGAAAGAGCGTTACCTTGACGGTCGGTGATGGTCACGATGGTGTTGTTAAAAGATGCATGGATGTGGGCGATGCCATCAACCACTGTCTTTTTAACTTTTTTACGAGGACGAGCAGCAGGTTTTGCCATGATTAAATTCCTGTCGATTCGCTGGGGCGATTACTTGCGGATCGGCTTACGCGGACCTTTACGGGTACGCGCGTTGGTCTTGGTACGCTGACCGCGTACTGGAAGACCACGACGATGACGCAGACCGCGATAGCAACCGAGGTCCATCAAGCGCTTGATTTTCATGTTGATTTCGCGACGCAGGTCACCTTCAGTGGTGAACTTCGCCACTTCGCCACGCAGCTGTTCAATTTGCTCGTCGCTCAGATCTTTGATCTTTGCTGCTGGGTTTACCCCAGTCTCTGCACAAATTTTCTGTGCAGTAGTGCGACCAACACCATAGATGTAGGTCAGCGAGATAACAGTATGCTTGTTATCTGGAATGTTAACGCCTGCAATACGGGCCATTCAGTGGGACTCCAATTGACAGCTACCTACGCCCCGGAAGCCAAGAAATAGGGCGCGAGATAATATCGCTGTAATAACAAATAATCAACCCGGTAGCGCACTAGCTACCGGGCTTGAAGCACAATCACACTCAGCCTTGGCGCTGTTTGTGACGCGGTTCCGCGCTGCAAATTACTCGAACAACACCTTCGCGGCGAATAATCTTGCAGTTACGGCACAGCTTTTTCACCGATGCACGAACTTTCATCACCAACTCCTCGAACCTTATGGGTCAGCGCAGCATGCCGCTGCCGTAACCCTTCAGGTTGGCTTTCTTCATCAGGGATTCGTACTGGTGCGAAACGAGGTGCGATTGTACTTGGGACATGAAGTCCATCACAACCACGACGACGATCAGCAACGAGGTCCCGCCAAGGTAGAACGGAACGTTGGCTGCAACCACCAGGAACTGGGGCAACAGGCACACGGCCGTCATGTATAGAGCACCGAACAGGGTCAAGCGAGTCAGAACGCCATCAATGTAGCGCGCAGACTGCTCACCTGGACGGATGCCCGGAATAAAGGCACCGGACTTCTTCAGGTTTTCCGCTACGTCTTTCGGATTGAACATCAACGCCGTATAGAAGAAGCAGAAGAAAATAATCCCTGCACTAAACAGCAGAATATTCAACGGCTGACCAGGAGCGATCGACTGCGAGATGTCCTGCAACCAGCCCATACCTTCAGACTGACCGAACCAGGCACCCAACGAAGCCGGGAACAGCAAAATGCTGCTCGCGAAAATAGCCGGAATAACACCGGCCATGTTCACCTTCAGCGGCAAGTGGCTAGTCTGCGCAGCAAACACCTTACGGCCTTGCTGACGCTTGGCGTAGTGAACAGCAATACGACGCTGACCACGCTCAATGAACACCACGAAACCGATAATCGCTACTGCCAGCAAACCGATGGCAACCAGGGCGAAGATATTGATATCACCCTGACGTGCAGACTCGAAAGACTGCCCGATCGCTCTCGGAAGACCGGCGACGATACCCGAAAAAATCAACATCGAGATACCGTTGCCAACACCACGCTCAGTAATCTGCTCACCCAGCCACATCATGAACATCGCACCAGCCACAAATGTGGTTACCGCAACGAAATGAAAGCTGAAATCAGCAGTAAACGAAACGCCCTGCCCCGCCAGGCCGATGGACATGCCAATGGCCTGGACAAGAGCAAGAGCGACGGTGAGGTAGCGGGTGTACTGGCTGATCTTGCGACGGCCAGCTTCACCTTCCTTCTTCAACTGCTCCAGCTGCGGGCTGACGGCTGTCATCAACTGCATGATGATCGATGCCGAAATGTACGGCATGATCCCCAGTGCAAAGATGCTCATCCGCTCCAGCGCGCCGCCGGAAAACATGTTGAACAAGCTAAGAATGGTCCCCTCATTCTGTCGAAACAGGTCCGCGAGTCGGTCCGGGTTGATACCTGGAACCGGGATGTGTGCGCCTATTCGGTAGACGATAATCGCCAGGAACAGAAAACGCAGACGAGCCCAGAGTTCAGACATACCGCCTTTGCCGAGCGCAGAGAGAGCACCTTGCTTAGCCATTTATTCCTCGAACTTGCCGCCAGCTGCTTCGATAGCCGCACGCGCACCTTTGGTGGCGCCGATTCCCTTGCCGATAGTGACAGCGCGAGTCACTTCACCGGACAGCATGATTTTCACACGCTGTACGTTGACGTTGATCACGTTGGCATCTTTCAGGGACTGCACGGTGACGATGTCGCCTTCCACTTTAGCCAGCTCGGACAGACGCACTTCTGCGCGATCCATGGCTTTCAGGGAAACGAAACCGAACTTCGGCAGGCGACGATGCAGCGGCTGTTGACCGCCTTCAAAGCCTGGAGCAATGGTGCCACCGGAGCGGGAGGTTTGACCTTTGTGACCACGGCCACCAGTCTTACCCAAACCACTACCGATACCACGGCCCGGACGATGCTTTTCGCGACGGGAACCCGGCGCTGGACTCAGATCATTGAGTTTCATCGATTAACCCTCGACACGCAGCATGTAGTAAGCCTTGTTGATCATCCCGCGATTCTCGGGAGTATCCTGGACTTCTACAGTGTGACCGATGCGACGCAGACCCAGACCCTTAACGCACAGTTTGTGGTTAGGGATGCGGCCGGTCATGCTTTTGATCAGCGTAACTTTAACGGTAGCCATGATCAGAAGATCTCCTTGACGCTTTTGCCACGCTTGGCGGCAATGGATTCAGGAGACTGCATTGCTTTCAAACCCTTGAAAGTGGCGTGAACCACGTTTACCGGGTTAGTCGAGCCGTAGCACTTGGCCAGAACGTTCTGAACGCCAGCAACTTCGAGAACGGCACGCATTGCGCCGCCAGCGATGATACCGGTACCTTCAGAAGCAGGCTGCATGTACACCTTCGAAGCGCCGTGAGCGGACTTCATTGCGTACTGCAGAGTGGTGCCGTTCAGATCAACCTGGATCATGTTGCGGCGAGCAGCTTCCATTGCCTTCTGGATCGCAGCAGGCACTTCACGCGACTTGCCACGGCCGAAGCCAACACGGCCTTTACCATCACCAACCACGGTCAACGCGGTGAAAGTGAAGATACGGCCGCCTTTAACGGTTTTGGCTACGCGGTTAACTTGAACCAGCTTCTCGATGTAGCCTTCGTCGCGCTTTTGGTCGTTATTTGACATAACTTAGAACTCCAGCCCAGCTTCACGAGCAGCATCAGCCAGCGCTTTAACGCGGCCGTGGTACTTGAAGCCAGAGCGGTCGAAAGCCACCTGCGAGACGCCAGCGGCCTTAGCACGCGTAGCGACCAGCTGGCCAACCTTAGTGGCCGCGTCGATGTTGCCAGTGGCGCCATCACGCAGTTCTTTATCCAAAGTCGAGGCACTTGCCAGGACTTTGTTGCCGTCGGCCGAGATGACCTGGGCGTAGATGTGCTGCGACGAGCGGAACACGCAGAGACGCACGACTTCGAGTTCGTGCATTTTCAGGCGTGCTTTGCGAGCGCGACGCAGTCGAGTAACTTTTTTGTCGGTCATTTGCTATGCCCTACTTCTTCTTGGCTTCTTTACGACGGACGACTTCGTCCGCGTAGCGCACACCTTTGCCTTTGTACGGCTCTGGTGGACGGAAGTCGCGGATCTCGGCGGCCACTTGACCTACCAGCTGCTTGTCGATGCCCTTGATCAGGATATCGGTCTGGCTAGGAGTCTCAGCGGTGATGCCTTCCGGCAGTTCGTAATCCACTGGGTGCGAGAAGCCAAGAGCCAGGTTCAGCACTGTGCCTTTAGCTTGCGCTTTGTAACCAACACCGACCAGCTGGAGCTTGCGCTCGAAGCCTTGGCTTACGCCTTGGACCATGTTGTTTACCAACGCACGAGTGGTACCAGCCATTGCGCGAGTCTGTTGATCGCCATTGCGAGCAGCAAAACGCAGCTCACCGGCTTCTTCAACGATCTCAACGGACGAATGGATGTTCAGTTCGAGAGTGCCCTTGGCACCCTTCACCGAAAGCTGTTGGCCTGCGAATTTTACTTCGACACCGGCTGGCAGCTTAACGGGGTTCTTAGCGACGCGAGACATGCTTATCCCCCCTTAGAACACAGTGCAAAGAACTTCGCCGCCGACACCGGCAGCGCGCGCAGCACGATCAGTCATCACACCCTTGTTGGTGGAGACGATAGACACACCGAGACCGCCACGAACTTTCGGCAGATCTTCGACGGACTTGTACTGACGCAGGCCTGGACGGCTAACGCGCTTCACTTCTTCGATAACCGGACGGCCTTCGAAGTATTTCAGCTCGATAGACAGCAGTGGTTTGGTTTCGCTGCTGATCTGATAACCCGCGATGTAACCTTCGTCCTTCAGGACTTTGGCAACAGCTACCTTCAAAGTAGAAGATGGCATGCTTACGACGGACTTTTCAGCCATCTGGGCATTACGGATTCGAGTTAGCATGTCCGCTAACGGGTCCTGCATACTCATGGGCTAGACGCTCCTAATACAGAAAAATTAGCCTCGCGGCTACTACGTGTCGCCGAGAATCTCCGAGCGTATAAAACACGGGCTCAGGCGAGCCGGGTATTCTAGACACACCCCAGAAATGAAGCAAGCCCCAAAAGGGGCTTGATTCAGATTCAAGGCCACCGGTGGTCAGGATCTTGCGACCCCGAACACCGAGACTTTGACAGTATTTACCAGCTGGCTTTAACCAGACCTGGTACGTCACCACGCATTGCCGCTTCACGCAGCTTGTTACGGCCGAGGCCGAACTTGCGGTAAACGCCGTGCGGACGACCAGTCAGGCGGCAGCGGTTACGCATGCGCGAGGCGCTTGCGTCACGTGGCTGCTTCTGCAGGGCTACTGTAGCTTCCCAACGCGCTTCTGGACTTGCGTTCAGATCAACGATGATTGCTTTCAGTGCTGCACGCTTCTTGGCGTACTTGGCAACCGTGAGCTGACGCTTCAGCTCGCGGTTTTTCATGCTCATCTTGGCCATTTTCCTACTCCAATCAGTTGCGGAACGGGAATTTGAAAGCACGCAGCAGAGCGCGGCCTTCATCATCGTTCTTGGCAGTGGTGGTCAGGGTAATGTCCAGACCGCGGAGAGCATCGATCTTGTCGTAGTCGATTTCCGGGAAGATGATCTGCTCTTTTACGCCCATGCTGTAGTTACCACGACCATCGAAGGACTTGGCATTCAGGCCGCGGAAGTCGCGAACCCGAGGCAGGGAGATCGAAAGCAGACGATCCAGGAACTCGTACATACGCTCACGGCGCAGGGTCACTTTGACGCCGATCGGCCAACCTTCACGGACTTTAAAGCCAGCGATGGATTTGCGAGCGTAGGTCACAACGACTTTCTGGCCGGTGATCTTTTCCAGGTCAGCAACAGCGTGCTCGATGACTTTTTTGTCGCCGATCGCTTCGCCCAGACCCATGTTCAGGGTGATTTTGGTAACGCGCGGAACTTCCATCACGTTCGAAAGCTTAAGTTCTTCCTTAAGTTTCGGAGCGATTTCCTTCCGGTAAATCTCTTTTAGTCGTGCCATGGTCTTCTACCTAGCAGTGTTCAAGCATCAACCGCTTTTTGGGTCGACTTGAAGACACGAATTTTCTTACCGTCTTCTACTTTGAAACCAACGCGGTCAGCCTTGTTGGTTTCGCCGTTGAAGATGGCGACGTTGGAAGCGTGCAGTGGCGCTTCTTTCTCGACGATACCGCCTTGTACGCCCGACATCGGGTTAGGCTTGGTATGGCGCTTGACCAGGTTCAGACCACCAACAACCAGACGGTTGTCAGCAAGAACCTTCAGCACCTTACCGCGCTTACCTTTGTCTTTGCCGGCGATCACGATGATCTCGTCGTCACGACGAATCTTTTGCATGTCGGATCTCCTTACAGCACTTCTGGGGCGAGCGAGACGATCTTCATGAACTTCTCAGTACGAAGTTCACGGGTCACTGGCCCAAAGATACGGGTGCCGATCGGCTCTTGCTTGTTGTTCAGAAGAACAGCAGCGTTGCCATCAAAGCGGATAATGGAGCCATCGGCACGGCGTACGCCGTGACGAGTGCGGACTACAACAGCAGTCATCACTTGGCCTTTTTTCACTTTACCGCGAGGAATTGCTTCCTTGACGGTAACCTTGATGATGTCACCGATACCAGCGTAACGACGATGGGAGCCACCCAGCACCTTGATGCACATAACACGGCGAGCGCCGCTGTTATCGGCCACATCGAGCATGGATTGAGTCTGAATCATATAATTTCTCCGACCCCTAGTCCTTAGACTTCCACAGCGCGTTCGAGAACATCAACCAGCGCCCAAGACTTGGTCTTGGCCAAAGGACGAGTTTCACGAATAGTGACTTTGTCGCCGATGTGGCACTGATTGGTTTCGTCGTGCGCGTGCAGCTTAGTCGAACGCTTAACGTATTTACCGTAGATCGGGTGCTTAACGCGACGCTCGATCAGAACGGTGATGGTTTTGTCCATCTTGTCGCTGACAACACGGCCAGTCAGCGTACGGACAGTTTTTTCGGCTTCAGCCATGATTACTTACCTGCCTGCTGGTTGAGCACAGTCTTCACGCGAGCGATGTCACGCTTAACTTGCGAGAGCAGATGAGACTGCCCCAACTGGCCAGTTGCTTTCTGCATACGCAGATTGAACTGGTCGCGCAGCAGGCCGAGCAGTTGCTCGTTCAGCTGCTGTGCGGATTTTTCACGAAGTTCATTCGCTTTCATCACATCACCGTCCGTTTAACAAAGGAGGTGGCGAGCGGCAGCTTTGCAGCAGCCAGGGCGAAAGCCTCACGCGCCAGCTCTTCAGAAACACCCTCGATTTCATACAGGACTTTGCCTGGCTGAATCTGGGCAACCCAGTATTCCACGTTACCCTTACCTTTACCCATCCGAACTTCGAGTGGCTTTTTGGAAATAGGCTTGTCCGGGAATACACGGATCCAGATCTTGCCGCCACGTTTTACGTGACGGGTCAGAGCACGACGCGCTGACTCGATCTGACGAGCGGTGAGACGACCACGAGCAACAGACTTCAGCGCGAACTCGCCGAAGCTGACTTTGCTACCGCGCAATGCCAGGCCACGGTTGTGACCAGTCATTTGCTTGCGGAACTTCGTACGCTTTGGTTGCAACATTTGGCGTACCCCTTACTTAGCAGCTTTTTTACGAGGCGCTGGTGCTTGTGGTTTCAGTTCTTCTTGGCGACCACCAATTACTTCGCCTTTGAAGATCCAAACCTTTACACCGATCACACCGTAAGTGGTGTGAGCTTCGTAGTTGGCATAGTCGATGTCGGCACGCAGGGTGTGCAGTGGCACACGACCTTCGCGATACCATTCAGTACGTGCGATTTCAGCACCGCCGAGACGACCGCTCACTTGGATTTTGATGCCTTTGGCACCAATGCGCATGGCGTTCTGTACAGCGCGCTTCATAGCGCGACGGAACATTACGCGACGCTCCAGCTGCTGAGCTACGCTCTGCGCAACCAGCATACCGTCGAGCTCCGGCTTGCGGATCTCTTCGATATTGATGTGCACAGGCACACCCATTTGCTTGGTCAGGTCCTGACGCAGTTTCTCAACATCTTCACCTTTCTTCCCGATAACGATACCTGGACGAGCGGTGTGGATGGTGATACGTGCAGTTTGGGCCGGACGATGGATATCGATACGGCTTACGGACGCGCTTTTTAGTTTGTCTTGGAGATACTCACGCACCTTCAGATCAGCGAACAAGTAGTCCGCATAAGTCCGACCGTCTGCGTACCAGACGGAGGTGTGCTCCTTGACGATTCCCAGGCGAATGCCAATGGGATGTACTTTCTGACCCATCTCTTCGACTCCGTTACTTGTCAGCAACCTTGACAGTGATATGGCAAGACCGCTTGACGATGCGATCAGCACGGCCTTTGGCACGTGGCATGATGCGCTTCAGCGAACGCCCTTCGTTGACGAAAACGGTGCTGACCTTCAGGTCATCAACGTCTGCGCCTTCGTTATGCTCGGCGTTGGCTACGGCCGACTCCAGCACTTTCTTCATGATCTCGGCGGCTTTCTTACTGCTGAAAGCCAACAGGTTGAGCGCTTCGCCCACCTTCTTCCCGCGGATCTGGTCGGCGACCAAGCGGGCTTTCTGGGCGGAGATTCGAGCGCCCGACAACTTAGCGGCTACTTCCATTTCCTAACCCCTTAACGCTTGGCTTTCTTGTCTGCCACGTGCCCGCGATAAGTGCGGGTACCGGCGAACTCGCCCAGTTTGTGGCCGACCATGTCTTCGTTAACGAGAACTGGGACGTGTTGACGACCGTTGTGTACTGCGATGGTCAGACCGACCATTTGTGGCAGGATCATCGAACGGCGCGACCAGGTTTTAACTGGTTTGCGATCGTTCTTTTCCGCCGCCACTTCGATCTTCTTCAGTAGGTGAAGATCGATAAAAGGACCTTTTTTCAGAGAACGTGGCACTGTCGTATCCCTCTATTTACTTGCGACGACGGACGATCATTTTGTCGGTACGCTTATTACCACGAGTCTTCGCGCCCTTAGTCGGGAAGCCCCATGGCGATACCGGATGACGACCACCAGAGGTACGACCTTCACCACCACCATGTGGGTGGTCAACCGGGTTCATGGCAACACCACGAACGGTTGGGCGAACGCCACGCCAGCGTTTGGCACCAGCTTTACCCAGCGAACGCAGGCTGTGCTCGGAGTTCGAGACTTCGCCCAGGGTCGCACGGCACTCAGCCAGCACTTTACGCATCTCACCAGAACGCAGACGCAGGGTCACGTAGACACCTTCACGAGCGATCAGCTGAGCCGAAGCACCAGCGGAACGAGCGATCTGCGCGCCTTTACCTGGCTTCAATTCGATGCCGTGTACGGTGCTACCAACTGGAATGTTACGCAGTTGCAGAGCGTTGCCCGGCTTGATCGGTGCCAGAGCACCTGCGATCAGCTGGTCGCCAGCGCTCACGCCTTTAGGGGCGATGATGTAGCGACGCTCGCCATCTGCGTACAGCAGCAGAGCGATGTGAGCAGTACGGTTTGGATCGTATTCGATACGCTCGACAGTGGCAGCGATGCCATCTTTGTCGTTGCGACGGAAGTCGACCAGACGATAATGCTGCTTATGACCACCACCGATGTGACGAGTGGTAATACGGCCATTGTTGTTACGACCACCAGACTTCGACTTCTTCTCGAGCAGCGGTGCGTGAGGAGCGCCTTTATGCAGCTCCTGGTTGACCACCTTGACCACAAAACGGCGGCCAGGGGAAGTCGGTTTGCATTTAACGATTGCCATGATGCACCCCTTCCTTACTCAGCACTGCTGCTGAAATCGAGATCTTGGCCTGGCTGAAGGGAGATAACTGCCTTCTTCCAGTCATTACGCTTGCCCAGACCGCGAGCAGTGCGCTTGCTCTTACCCAGAACATTCAGGGTAGTAACACGCTCTACTTTCACGCTGAACAGGCTTTCGACGGCCTTCTTGATTTCCAGCTTGGTTGCATCAGTAGCAACCTTGAAAACGAACTGGCCTTTCTTGTCTGCCAGAACCGTAGCCTTCTCGGAAACGTGCGGGCCAAGCAGAACTTTAAATACGCGTTCCTGGTTCATCCCAGCAGCTCCTCGAATTTCTTCACGGCCGACACGGTGATCAACACCTTGTCGTATGCGATCAGACTAACTGGATCGGAACCTTGCACGTCACGTACATCTACGTGTGGCAGGTTACGAGCAGCCAGGTACAGGTTCTGATCAACAGCGTCCGACACGATCAGAACGTCGGTCAGGCTCATGTTGTTCAGTTTGCCCAGCAGGTCTTTGGTTTTCGGCGTCTCAACGGCGAAATCCTGAACCACGACCAGACGATCAGTACGCACCAGCTCAGCAAGGATGGAACGCATTGCTGCGCGATACATCTTCTTGTTCAGCTTCTGGGAGTGATCCTGTGGACGAGCTGCGAAAGTGGTACCGCCGCCACGCCAGATTGGGCTACGGATAGTACCGGCACGAGCACGGCCAGTACCTTTCTGACGCCATGGGCGCTTACCGCCACCACGAACGTCGGAACGGGTCTTTTGCTGCTTGCTACCCTGACGGCCGCCGGCCATGTAGGCCACGACTGCTTGGTGAACCAGCGTCTCGTTGAACTCGCCGCCAAATGTCAGTTCGGAAACTTCGATCGCTTGAGCGTCATTTACATTTAATTGCATGTCAGCTTCCCCTTAACCGCGAGCCTTGGCTGCTGGACGTACAACCAAGTTGCCGCCAGTAGCGCCAGGAACAGCGCCCTTGACCAACAACAGATTGCGTTCAGCGTCCACGCGCACTACTTCGAGGGACTGCACGGTCACGCGCTCAGCGCCCATATGACCGGACATTTTTTTGCCCTTGAATACACGACCAGGAGTCTGGCACTGGCCGATAGAGCCTGGAACGCGGTGGGATACGGAGTTACCGTGGGTGTTATCTTGCCCGCGGAAATTCCAACGCTTGATCGTACCCTGGAAGCCTTTACCCTTGGACTGACCGGTTACATCAACCAGTTGACCAGCGGCGAAGATTTCAGCGTTGATCAGATCGCCGGCCTGGTACTCGCCTTCTTCAAGACGGAATTCCATTACGGTACGACCAGCGGCAACGTTCGCCTTGGCGAAGTGGCCAGCCTGAGCTGCTGTTACACGCGAAGCGCGACGCTCGCCGACAGTGACTTGCACTGCACGATAGCCATCGGTCTCTTCAGTTTTGAACTGGGTGACGCGATTCGGCTCGATCTCAATGACCGTGACCGGAATGGAGACACCTTCTTCGGTGAAAATACGGGTCATACCGCATTTACGACCGACTACACCAATAGTCATGTTGTAAACCTCATGAGTGTACGGGGCTTTCACCCGCTATGGCCGCCCATTTCAGAGCGTTACACGACTAAGACCGAGTCTTAGCCGAGGCTGATCTGCACTTCCACACCGGCCGCAAGATCAAGCTTCATAAGAGCATCAACGGTTTTATCCGTTGGCTGGACGATGTCCAGAACGCGCTTATGAGTACGGATCTCGTACTGGTCACGCGCGTCTTTGTTGACGTGCGGGGAGACCAGAACGGTGAACCGCTCTTTACGGGTAGGCAGTGGAATTGGACCACGCACTTGAGCACCAGTACGTTTCGCGGTTTCCACGATTTCCTGGGTTGATTGGTCGATCAGGCGATGGTCGAAAGCCTTCAACCTGATACGGATTTGCTGATTTTGCATTGGATTTCAGACTCCGGCTGCTATTCCCACCGGGCGCAATACGCCCGTTAAAAGGAGGCGCAATTCTATAGACGCCCCAGATAGGTGTCAACCCAATAAAAAAGCCCCCGCTGAGCGGGGGCTTTCTCAAAGCATCAAAGCCATCTCAAAAAAGAGATTACTCGATGATTTTGGCTACAACACCAGCACCAACAGTACGGCCGCCTTCACGGATAGCGAAGCGCAGACCGTCTTCCATTGCGATGGTTTTGATCAGGGTAACAGTCATCTGAATGTTGTCACCTGGCATTACCA